>DAITPG010000020.1:5148-16436 GCA_036833715.1 Eubacteriaceae bacterium
AAAATCGCGCTTAACGCACGAATTGATACAACAGTATGGCGGAGAGATAGGGATTCGAACCCTAGATACCATAACGGTATACATGATTTCCAATCATGCTCCTTCGACCAACTCGGACATCTCTCCATGCAAAGGATATTATACACATAGAAAGGCCTTTTGTAAAGAAAATTAAATAATTTCCAGTAAATTATCGAACCGCCCATGGAAAAAGCAGAACCCTTCAATGTAGCGGTCGGCGGCGCTTTCGATCTCGTGCCGCATGGCCTCGTGCGCGGGATCATGCACGGCGTAAACCCGCATGCCGGCATTTTTTGCGGCCATGATCCCCTCCAAGGTATCTTCGAATACCACGCATTCATCGGGCTGCACGCCAAGCTCGGTTGCGATTGCCAAATAAACATCCGGATACGGCTTTCCCCTGCCCGCCTCGCAGCAGGTGAGCACGTGATCAAACAAATCCGCCATACCGTTCTTTTGCAAAACCGGCCTGATGATATCCTGATTATTGCTGGTGCCGATGGCGGTTTTCAGCCCGGCGGCCTTTACCGCGGATACAAATTCCTTTGCGCAAGGTTTCAAAATATTTGGCCCGCCGTAAAGCGGTATCGAAAGCTCGATCCATTCCTGCTTGATCGCTTCAACGCTTTCGGGCAGGCTGAATAAATCCTTGATATAAGCGGCGCATTCCGAAAAGGATTTTCCGCCGAATTCAACAACCGTTTCGTCAAAAATCATGCCTCTTTTTTCAAAAAAGATTTCATCCACTCTGCGCCATATCTGCAGACTGTCCGCGAGCGTTCCGTCAAAATCAAAAATCACCGCTTTTAATTTTTGTTCCATACTTCTTCTTTCCATCCTTATATACAGCAATAGACATCTCATTTATTAATATGTAAGGACCTCGCCAATCGCAGCCGGTATCGGACCGATTGGAGAAGCACAAAGACAGGCTCGCATCCTACTCCGGCCCTGGCGTTTCAGGGATCATCGTAAATTCAATTCAGCATATTTTTCTCTTGAAATTTTGATGACAGCATTTTAGGCAGCTTGTATAATTATATAATATAATTAAAATTTACAGAAACATTCGGCAAAATTAATGAATATGGTATAATATTACTGTTGCTTAGCTTCGTTTTGTGAACATAAATATACTATCGATACCCCGACATAAAGGTTCCTAAATTTATCGGAGAGATGAATGAACGATTTTTTTATCAGCGCTGTGATACCCGCCGCGGGTCTCAGCAGCAGGATGAACAGCGGCATCAATAAGAATTTTATGCTGCTGAATAAAAAACCCGTTTTACTATATACTTTGACAGTTTTTGACAATTGCCCCGAAATCAATGAGATTATAATAGTATGCAAGCCGGGTGAAAGAGATTTCGTAGAAGAATTGCTCCCTCTGCTGCATAAACCGGCAAAGGTTGTCCCCGGTGGGGATACGCGGCAGCAATCCGTCCATAACGGTTTACGCGCAGCCGACAAACGTTGCGGCATTGCGGTGATTCATGACGGCGCAAGGCCTTTTGTAACGGAAGATATGATAAAAAACACCATTCGAAAGGCTGTCGAGTGCGGCGCTTCCACCGTTTCGGTTAGGGCAAAGGAAACCCACGCGATGGCTTATGACGGCAAGATAGACAAGCTTTTGGACAGAGATCTTCTTTATACCCTGCAGACGCCGCAGACGTTTCAATACAGCCTGATACTGCAGGCACACGAGGCAGCGGCAGCGGGCGGATATATCGGCACGGATGATACTTCTTTGGTCAAGCGGATAGGATGCGATGCCGTACTGGCCGAGGGAGCTTATGAAAACATAAAGATCACCACAGCGGATGATTTGATATTGGCGGAAATGATTCTTAACAGAAAGCAATAAAACGGAGGTACCCATGTATATCGACAATCAGACGATCGTGCAGATCTTCTATAAAATGCTCAAAGCACGATTATTCGAAGAAAAAGCTGTTTATTTAAAGGAAAAAGGGATCATTGAGGGCGGCTTGCATCTGTCGATCGGACAGGAAGCTACGGCCGCGGCGGTCTGCGCACTGGAAAGCGAGGATGTGATCTTCGCCCCGCACAGAAATTTCACCATCGCCATCGCGGCGGATGTAAACACCGGCGCTTTGTTTGCGGAGCTGGCCGGCCTGAAGGAAGGCTTAAGCGGCGGACAAGCCGGATCAGGATCCTTCAGCGACAATACGGTGAATTTTTACGGTTCCACAGCGCTTGCGGGAGGTAATTTCGCCAAAGCGGTGGGAGCGGCGCTATCCTTTAAACTGCAGCGTAAAAGCAACTGTGTCGCCTGCTTTGCCGGAGACGGCGCTGCCGCAGACGGTTCTTTCTTTGAAGCGATGAATATGGCGTGCCTTTATAAACTACCGATCATTTTCTTTATTGAAAACAATTGTTACACCGAGCGCAGCAGCGTCGACAAGATTCACAGCGTAACGGATATCGCCGAGCGTGCCAAAGGGTATAACGTTCCGGGGCTCATCGTCGACGGAAATAACGCCGTTGAAGTCTACGGGGCCATGATCAAAGCGATGGATTACGCAAAAACGTCTCAGTCGCCGATTCTGGTGGAAAGCAAGACGTACCGGCTTGCGGGCTATACCTTGGAAGATGATCAGGAATACAGGACCAACAGCGAAATCAAGCAATGGGCCGAATACGATGCGATCGACAATATCACTTCCTATATGATTGATAACGGGATCGGCATTATGGATGATCTTATGATGATCCGAAAAAAGATTGAGGATGAAATCAATACCGATGCGGATACCGTGATGAATCTCGCGGATTTTCCCAACGTAAAGATCTATAACCGGCAGGAAGCCGAGCTCACAGCCTCTCAAAATGAGGCCGAAGACATCGAAGAGAAAAAACCGGCGGCTGAAAAAGCGGCCAGCAGGTTTGTTTTTACAGGATTTGAAAATGAGTGATTACGGGAGGCAGTCATGCGAGAAATAACATTTGCACAAGCGATCAATGAAGCCATAAAAGAAGAATTGCGCCGTGACCCCGCTGTTATCGTATTGGGCGAAGGGGTCAGCACAGGCGGTACATACGGAGTCACAAAAGATATAACCGAAGAATTCGGAGCCGAACGCGCCATTGATACGCCTTCCTCCGAAGCGAGCGTGGCAGGCGTCGCTTTGGGTGCCGCCATGACGGGAGCTAAACCCGTTGCCGAAATCAAAGGACCTTATCTGCTCCGCAGTGCCGATACCATCGCAAATCAGGTGTCGCTCAGCGACTATATCACCTCTTCGCAATACGAATCCTCTTTGGTGATACGCGCCGATATCGGTTATAAAAAGAACGAAGGACCTCAGCTTTCCCAGTCGTATGAATCGATGTTCTGCCAGCTGCCCGGGCTGACCGTCGTATATCCTTCGACGCCAGCGGATGCAAAGGGATTGATGAAATCGGCCATACGCCATAAAAGCCCCGTATTGTTTCTGGAAAATAAAAACCTTTATAAACAGATCGGCCTGGTGCCTGAAGAGAATGATTTTATCATGCCCTTATCCAAAGCGGACATCAAGCGGACGGGTGACGACTTAACGATCATCACCTACGGCCCGATGACCAAGCTGTGTCTGGAAGCAGCCAAGAAGGCGGAAAACGAAGAGATCGGCTGCGAGGTCATCGATTTAAGGACGCTTTATCCCATGGACACCGAAACGATCATCGCTTCCGTTGTTAAAACGGGAAAGGCGCTCATTGTACATGAAGCGCACAAGACCGGGGGACTGGGCGGAGAAATCGCTGCGGTAATTGCGGACAGCGAGGCATTCGATTATTTGGAAATGCCCATTAAACGCCTATGCTCCGCGGACATGCCCATCGGATATGCATCCGAGCTGTACACATCCGCCGTCCCCGATACCGATCAGATTTACGAAATGATATTAGAATTAACTTGTTAGGAGAAAACGATCATGAACGATGCACAAAACAACGATTACGGCAAGATCAAAGCATCACCCGCAGCGCGCAGGGTCGCAAAGGAATTGGGTATCGATCTGTCTGAAATAACCGCAAGCGGCATTGACGGAAGGATCCAGCTTGATGACGTGGAACATTACCACGAAGAGATATTGCAGAAAAACGCGCCGCAAAAAGACGTTGTGGATGAAATCTATGAAATCATCCGCGCGCGTGAAGAACTGAATGCAACCGAACCCGAGCCGCAGCCAGAGCCGGAGGTCGAAGCCGAAACGGTTGTGGAGAATGACGAAGCGGAAGAAATGCCGGTAGTCGAAGAGGAATTTCTGCCTGCGGAAAACATATCGGCGCCTGCGGAAATCGAAACGTCAAACCTGCCCGCAACCACTCAAACGGATTTAATGGAGGAAGATGCGGAATACATTGAAGCCGACGATTATGAATTTGCGGTTCCGCCCTCGCCCGTCTATATTTCCTTCTCTGTATCGGATGAAAATATTCGTAATATGCTCGGCGGCTTGGATGTCAATATCAAAACCGGGCTCATCAGCGTAGTCGTTAAGGCATGCTGCTGCGCGCTCATTAAAACAGACGCGGCCATCTATGAAGACAAAGTCAACGTTATGAGCATCAAGGGCAAGGATATCCTTTGCAAAACGGCGATAAAGGCGCAGGACAGCAAAATCAGCGAGATCAAGCTGACCGAAACGGACGAAGCCGATGATATCCTCATCAATATTTGGGATCTGACGGATTACGGCTTTACGGGCTTTAAAAAGGCCGATATCGACACCATGAACCTGTTTGTTTTATGGAACGAAGAAAAAATCATTGTGGAGCTTGCCTGCGACGAATTTATTATGGACATCGCCGAATGCGCGCAGCTGATGGATCAGCTCAAAAAATTCCTGATGAATCCTTCTTATATGCTGTTGTAATTAAACACGGATAAAGACAAAAGCCTCTGCATAATATTGCGGAGGCTTGATTTATTTTAAGCAGGATTATTTATGCGGCGTAGCGCTTACATGGTTCGCCGACGAATATGCACTCCACGATACGCCGTTATAAGCTCTAACGAGAAATATATAATTCTTTCCATTTGTCAGTCCTGTTTTGGTGTAACTGAGACTTGAAGTATTGGTAATGACCGTGTATTTCTTCGTTGCGGGATCATACAAATAAACGCGGTAACTTGTCGCCCCCGTAACCTTGCTCCACTTCAGCGTTACCTTGCCGTCACCCGCGGTTGCCGTCGGTTTGGGCGCGGCGATCGGCATTGCACATACGTGGTTCACCGTCGAATATGCACTCCACGATACGCCGTTATAAGCACGGACAAGGAACGTATAAGTTTTTCCGTTCGTCAATCCGGTTTTCGTATAATTGAGATTTGATGTATTGGCAATGAGCGTATATTTTTTTGTCGCTGGATCATACAGAAAAATGCGGTAATTCGTTGCCCCTGTTATGCTGCTCCATTTCAGCGTTATTTTTTCGTCTCCCGCGGTTGCCGTCGGTTTGGGCGCGGCAATGGGCCGTGCGCTTACACGATCTGCCGCAGAGAAATCACTCCATACTGCTCCGTTATAAGCTCTCACCAAATAAGTATAAGTCGTGCCGTTTTTCAAACCCGTTATCGTATAATTCGTCGCGGTCACATTTGAGTTGAGCAGGTTATATTTCTTGGTTGATGGGTCATATCGGGAAACTCTGTATTTTGTCGCTCCGGCAACAGCATTCCATTTGAGCGTTACTTGACCGTCGCCAACCGTTGCTGTGACTTTTGGAGCTGAGGGCACCTTAATTATCACCGTCGGATATCCGTTCCAAGTCGGGCTCGTGAATCCGCTTTTATTCGAACGATAATATATTTTAAATTTAGATGCACAGTTTTCAAATACTCTGCTTCCTAATTTCGGCGCGTTGCCTAAAAATATAGCTGCATTAAGATTTTTACACCCAGTGAACGCTGAATCATCTATTTGGATAACTTTGTCAGGAAAAGTAACGTTATTCAACAATTTACAATCCATAAATGCGCCTTGTTGAATCATCGTTACGCCATTGCCTATTTTAACAGTCTTTAAATTTTCACATCCTGCAAACACTTCAAAACTAATGCAACTAATACTGTTAGGCAAAGTCACATTTGTTAATTTCTTGCAGTATTCAAATGCAAAATTGCCGATTTTTTTCACACTGTCAGGAATGATTATATCTGCTAGATTCAAAGCATTATAAAATGCAAATTCATCAATGTAATTAACAGTTTCAGGAATTGAATATTTTTCGCCTGATTTTGCGGCTGGATAATTTATAATTGAAGTTAATTCTTTGTTGAATAATACGCCATCCTTGCTGCAGTAATTGATATTTTCTTTTGCAACAATTATTTGAGTAAGATCTGTACAACCACAGAATGCTCCAATATCTATCTTAATTACACTTTTAGGTATAGTAACTTTCGTTAAACTTGTACAACCGCTAAAAGCAAAATCACCGATATAAATTACGTTAGAAGGAATAGCGATATCAGTCATATTTTTACAACCTTCGAAAGCATTACCGTCTATACTTTTTAATTTATTCGGCAAAATAATGTTATTCAAATTTTCACAACCTAAAAATGCACAATTTTCTATGGTAGTAACGTTAGTTCCAAAATTTACGTTTTTAAGTGATTTGCAAAATTCAAATGCGCCATTTTCAATAGTAGTAACATTTAAAGTGATACTTGTTAAGCCTTCACACAGTCTAAAGGCACATGAATAGATAGTTTTAATGCTATTCGGAACTACATAATCACCCGATTTACCTTCCGGGTATCTGATAATGGATGTTTTTGCCTTGTCGAACAATACACCATCTAATGATGAGTAGTATTTATTATCTTTATTAACATTAATTTGAGTTAATTTCGGACATTCGCCAAATGGAGTATTTATAATACTCGTTACGCTCTCAGGGATATTTATATTAGTAATTTGAATACATCTATCGAAAGCCAAATTCCCAATAGTTGTTACACCATTTGGAATTATTATACTTGATAAATTTTCACAAGAAAAAAATGACATCTCTTCTATATTTTTAACGCTGTTCGGGATAGTATAATTACCTGATTTACCACTTGGACATTGCAATAAAATTGTCTTACTTTTATTATATAGAACTCCATCTTGACTTGAATAATTTAAATTGTTAATATCAACATTAATTTCTGTTAATCTAAAACATGAAGAGAAAGCCCCTTGTCCGATATAAGTAACGGTTTGAGGTATCTTTGAAATACTTGTTAAACGAGCGCAATAATTAAATGCATAATCTTCGATTCTTTTCAACATTTTCGGTAAAACGACAGACATTTCATCATATCGTAATTCGAAAGCATTTTCGTCGATTACAGTCACAGGATAACCGCCAATATAATCAGGAATAACGACATTACCACCGCTTCCAGTATACTTAGTTATTTTAACTTCCCCGTTATAAATAACGTAAGTAAAATCTCCACTTTGCGCCGCCTGCGCCGGATTCAGCGGCGTAAGCGCCGTCATAAATCCGATGATAAGTACCGATGCCAATAATTTTAAATATTTATTTTTTTTCATTACCCTAATCCCTTACTATTTTATTATATGTGCTGTTTTTATTGTTTATTTCTTCGGCGTGGCGGATACATGGTTGGCGGTGGTGAACGCGCTCCACGATACGCCGTTATAGGCTCGCACTAAATAGGTATAGGTTGTGCCGTTTTTCAGCCCGCTGATCGTATAACTTGTAGCGATCACATTAGACTTCACTGCCGTATAAGTTTTTGTTTTGGTATCATACAAAAGTATTTTATAACTAGTCGCTCCCGTTACTTTGGCCCATTTAAGGGTAATTTTGCCATTGCCCGGCGTTGCCGTCACTTTCGGCGCGGCGATGGGCTTTGCGGTTACGTGGTTGGCAATTGATAGTGCGCTCCACGATACGCCGTTATAGGCTCGCACAAGGAAGGTATAGGTTTTTCCGTTCATCAGCCCTGTTACGGAATAGCTGAGATTCGAAGTAGTCCCGAGTACTGTATACTTTTTAGTTGTGGAATCGTAACGTGATATGCGGTAAGTCACCGCACCCATCACTTTACTCCATTTCAGCGTTACCTTGCCATCCCCGGCCGTTGCCGTCGGTTTAGGCGTGGCGATCGGTTTAACGGTGATACGGTTGGCGCTTGTATATGCGCTCCAAGACACACCGTTATATGCGCGAACCAAATAGATATAACTCTTTCCATTTGTAAGTCCCGTTCGGGTATAACTCGTTTCCGTTACCGTAGTTAATTTTTTATAACTTTTGGCTGAGGTATCATAAGCGTAGATTCCATAACTCGTCGCCCCTGTTACTTTTCCCCATTTGAGAGTGACTTGCTTGTCGCCGGCCGCTGCCGTCACCACAGGTGCAGCAATCGGTTTGGCATTGACATGATTCGCCGATGAATACGCGCTCCAGGAAACGCCGTTATAGGCACGGACGAGGAAGGTATAGGTTTTTCCGTTCGTCAATCCGGTTTTCGTATAGGTGAGATTTGATGTATTGGCAATCACCGAATATTTTTTTGTCGCAGAGTCATACAAGTAAATGCGGTAACTCGTCGCTCCCGTAACGGCACTCCATTTCAGCGTTACCTTGCCATCCCCCACCGTTGCTGTCGGTTTGGGTACTGCGATGGGTTTGGCAGTTACATGATCCGCGGTCGAATAATTGCTCCACAAAACGCCGTTATAGGCTTTGATCAAGTAAGTGTAGGTTGTTCCATTTTGCAGACTGGTGATCGTATGAGTAATATCGGATGTATCCGTGATCATTGAATATTTCTTATTTATGATGTCGTAGGAAAAAATGCGATATTTACTTGCACCCGCCACCTTATTCCATTTAAGCATTACCTGCCGATCCCCTGCATAGGCTTTAACTGACGGGGCTACAGGTAAATCCATTTTGATCGAACTGTACCCATACCATTTAGGGCTTGTAAAACCGGTTTTATCCGAACGGTAATAAATGGTCGGGTCTGCTATGTCGTCGATATCGAAAACTTGAACGCCCATTTTGGGAGCGTTTCCGGAAAATACGACTTTCGTTAGCTTCTTACAGTTATAAAAAGCTAAATCATCGATATAGATTACATTTTCGGGAATCGTGATACTGGTTAAAGCGGTGCACCAACTGAAAGAATGCTGCCCGATTTTTTTTAGCTGCTTTGGTAAAGAAATTGTTTTTAATACTGTACAACCAGCAAAAGCATATTCCTCAATTGATGTTAAGTTTGCGGGTATCGATACGTTCATTAATCCGCTGCAATCCAAGAAAGCACCTTCTGCTATATTCATCACACTATTGGGTATATTCATTTCTGTAATGGACACGCATTCATAAAAGGAGCGGATTCCAATAGTTTTTAAGTTGCTTGGTAATTTTAAATTATTAAGATTTTTACATGCTTCAAAGGCATAATCATCAATATCAATAACGGTATTAGGTATTGTCACAGCATTTATTTTTGAGCGTAAAAAAGCATATCGGCCTATTTTCTTAACCGTGTCGGGAATGGCATACGTATTGCCCGACTTACTGCTGGGATACAACAAAATTTCAGACTTATCTTTATTAAATAATATGCCGTTCGATGTTGAAAAATTTGGATTTGCGGAATTGACTGCCACTTGTGTGAGGGTTTGATTGTTAAACGCAAAATCACCGAAATACTCCAATCCACTGCCTATCTTTATTCTTGAGAGATTGCAATTTACAAACGCTTGGTTTTCTATAATTTTAACACTATTGGGTATGTCAATATAAGTTAATGAAGTACATTCGTTAAACGCAAAAGCCCCTATAAGATAAGCGCTATTGGAAATTGTCACAGATGATAATTTTGAACAGTATAAAAAAATACCCTCACTAATAACAGTTACAGAATCAGGAATTATAATACTTTCTAAATTAGTGAATTCAAAAGCAAAACTTCCGATATTAGTTATACTGTTGGGGATCGTAACTTTGGTTAAATACTTATTGGAAGAAAAAGCTCCCCGACCGAGAGAAAGTGTACCTTTAGGAATAGCATATGCACTACCTTTTTTACCTTTAGGATAAATCAGCAGATCTGTTTTGTCTTTATTGAATAGAATCCCGCTTTGGCTTGAAAAATTTTTATTGCCGCTGTCGACAAGAATTTCGCTTACACTTTCACCGCAACGATAGATGCCGTCCATATCCTCAACTTTGCTGCCTAAAGTAATGCTGATAAGATTTTTGGAATGACCAAAAAATGAAAATCCGTCTACAGTAATAACAAAGTTGGGAATGATATAACTGCTGTCAGTTTTACCTCCGGGATATTGAATTAAAGTTGTTTTTGCTTTGTTAAATAAAATACCGTTTTGGCTTGAAAAATAGGAATTGCCGCTGGATACAGTGATCTGTTTCAATGAATCCATTTTTGAAAAAGCCCGTTCTCCGATTTCTTTTACATTGCTTCCGATAGATATTGCAGTTATTGCCGCACAACCATGAAAGGCTTCCGAACCAATACTGTAAATATAATTGGGAATGGTTGATAAATTTAATTTTTTGCAGTTATAAAACATGCCATCACTAATATATTTTAGCCCGCTTCCCAAAGTTACATTTGTTAAATTAATACAACTACTAAATGCTCCATTTCCCAAATTGATTACGCTGTCAGGGATTGTAATATTAGTTATCAATCCGCATGAAGCAAATGCACCTTCCCCTATATCCGTTACGGTATTGGGAATGATTAATTTTGACATATTACAGTCATATATTGCATAATCCCCAATTTTTGTTACTTTATATCCGCCCAAGGTACTTGGAATCACAACAGTTTCCCTGTATTCATCGGTAAAATTCGTTATAGTTGCTGTCGAATTATCAATTATATAAGTAAAATCTCCGCTTTGCGCAGCCTGCGCCTTATTGATGGGCATCAATGCGGTCAAAAATGCCACTAAAAGTATGGTTGTAAACAAGTTTAAATATTTTCTCATCCCTTTTCCCTTCGTTATTTACAGTTAATTTTAAAAATATTTAATCATTTTTTCGGCGTGGCGGATACATGGTTGGCGGTAGTGAACGCGCTGGATGATATTCCGTTGTTCGCGCGCACCAGATACGTATAGCTCGTTCCGTTTGTGAGATTCTTATGTACGAAAGAAGTGGTTGTCACCGTCCCGAGCGAGGTGTAGCTTTTATTGGTTGGGTTATACAAATACACATAATACTTCGTTGCCCCCGGTATGGCG
>DAITPG010000021.1:0-16393 GCA_036833715.1 Eubacteriaceae bacterium
CGATGCCCACGATGGGAAAGCCTGCTTTCGGATGCACGCCCAAGTCCGCCTCTGCGGCTGACTCTACATCTACCGGGGGGGCAGCCGGTGTGCCCGGCTCCGCATGTTCAAGCGACGGCAGCTCTGGCTTCGATCTGGGTTTTTCCTTGGTAGTAACGCATATTGATGATGGATTTTTCTTTTTCGTTGAGCGTTTTTAATGCTTCCAGCAGTGCGATATCCTCAATCCAGTTTTCTTCGATGTTTTTCTCGTCCTTGATCTGGTCCAAAAGCACCACGGTGTCGCCGTTGTCATTATATACGCTGTCGTATAAAGAAAAAGGTTCGATGATGGCTTCCAGCGCATTGTCGATGTCCGATTTTTTCAGATTCAGCAAATTGGCGATCTCTTCATTGCTCAGATTTTCATTGTTGCTGAGTTCCTTTAGTTTTAATGCCTTGTAGGCGATGTCTTTAAGGGAGCGGCTGACGCGCAGCGTGCTGTTGTCCCGCAGATATCTGCGAATTTCCCCGATAATCATCGGCATAGTGGTGGAATGTCAAAAACGGCATAAACACTTGCTTTGCTTATTATAAAATAAATCGCTTATTTAACAAAACAGTTGTAAAAAAGGATTTATTTTGTATAATAGTAATAGATGCGATGAAAAAGAAAAGTACGTATAAATTTTCAAACCAGAGAGAAGCAGACGCTGGAAATGCTTTTTGGAAATTATGCCGAAGTTCGCTTTGGAGCACCCGATATGAAAAATAAGTAATTTCGGGCGGTAATTCCGTTATAATATCAAGTTGAAGCACTGCTTAATTTGGGTGGTACCGCGAGAAATTCGTCCCATTACATGGGACTTTTATTTTTGCAAAAATACGGAGGAAAAATTGAAAGAGAAGCTGAATGAAATCAAAGAAAAAGCTTTGCGAGATATTTCCGCAGCTGACGACCTTAAGACGTTGGAATCGCTCAGGGTTGAATATCTGGGGAAAAAGGGCGAGCTTACGCAGATACTTCGCGGCATGGGACAGCTGAGCGAAGAAGAAAGGCCCGCGGCGGGCAAAATCGCCAATGAAGTGCGCGAAGCCATCGAAGATGCCATAAAAGTCAAAAAGGAAACCCTTGAAGAAGAGGCGCTGCTACAGAAGCTGGCAACGCAATCCATCGATATTACGCTCAATCAGCATAAAATACCCCGGGGTCATCATCATCCGCTGTATAAGGTGATTGCAGAACTTACGGAAGTTTTCACGTCTATGGGCTTTACGGTTGCGGAAGGTCCGGAGATCGAATGGGTAAAATATAATTTTGATAATTTGAACGTACCCCTTGATCATCCCGCGCGAGATGAGAGCGATACGTTTTACATCGAAAACGACATTCTGTTAAGGACGCAGACATCGCCCGTTCAGGTGCGCACAATGCTCAATTCCAAACCGCCTATCAAAATCATTTCGCCCGGCAAAGTATACCGAAGGGACGAGATCGACGCCACGCATTCTCCGCTTTTTCATCAGCTGGAAGGCCTGATCATTGACAAGGGCATTACGATGGCCGATCTGAAAGGTACGCTCGATTATATCGCAAAACGTTTGTACGGCGAAAAAACACAGACGATTTTTCGGCCGCATCAGTTTTATTTCACCGAGCCCAGCGCGGAAATGGACGCTACCTGCTTCCTCTGTGAAGGAAAGGGCTGCCGGGTGTGCAAGGGTACGGGATATATCGAAATATTGGGCTGCGGCATGGTGCACCCCAATGTATTGAGAGCCTGCAACATCGATCCCGAAATTTATTCCGGATTCGCTTTCGGAATGGGCCTTGACCGTATGACAATGCTGAAATATGATATCGGCGATCTGCGCTTGATGTTCGGTAACGACACCGAATTTTTAAAGCAGTTTTAACAGGAGGAAAAAATGTTAGTACCAATCAAATGGCTGAAAGATTATGTAAATATAGACATCGATGTTAAGCAGTTTGCCGATAAAATGACGCTTACGGGAACAAAAGTTGAATCCGTCGATTATCGCGGAGAAGACTTATCCAATATCGCAGCGGGGAAGGTGACCGGAATTGTCCGTCATCCCGATTCGGATCATATGTGGATCTGCGAGATCGATCTGGGCGGCAACACCGTTACCATCGTTACGGGCGCCCAGAATGTATCGGTAGGCGATATCGTACCCGTCGCCAAGGATCATTCGGTGATTGCCGGCGGTAAAAAAATCACAACATCCAAGCTTCGCGGAGTTGTCAGCGAAGGCATGCTTTGCTCTCCTCAGGAACTCGGCATCCATTCAAGCATCGCGCCCAAGCATTCCGCGGACGGCATCTATCTGTTGCCGGCTGACACAACAATAGGCGCCGATATCAAAGAAGTGCTGGGACTGGACGATTACGTGATCGATTTTGAGTTGACCAACAACCGTCAGGATTGCAACAGCATTTTAGGCATCGCCTATGAAGCGTCTGCTACGCTGGGCAAGGAATTTGTATTCCCCGATTACGAATATGATTCTTCAAAAAACGATATCGATCAATATTTAACGATCGAAGTGGAAAATTATAATCTTTGCCGAAGATATACTGCAAGAATGGTCAAAGTAATTAAGGTGGAGCCTTCTCCGCTTTGGATGCAGGTCAGGCTTATGGGAGCGGGGGTAAGGCCCATCAATAATATCGTTGATGTATCCAACTATGTAATGCTTGAAACGGGTCAGCCGCTGCATACTTTTGATTATGATAAGCTCGCCGGTCACAAGATCATCGTAAAATCGGCGAAAGACGGCGAGAGCATGGCAACTTTGGACGGTGTTGATAGAAAATTGAACGCTAACGTTCTGATGATCGCAGACGGCGAAAAACACGTGGGCATCGCTGGCATTATGGGCGGCGGAAATTCCGATATCGACGAGCATACGGCGATGGTCGTTATTGAAGCGGCCAATTTCGATAAGAACAGCATCCGTCAGAGCGCTAAAAATTTCGGGATGAGAACGGAAGCCAGCGCTCATTTCGAAAAGGGAATCAGCATTTATCTCACGCGTTACGCGGCTGACAGAGCGGCATCGCTGTTGGTAGAGATCGGCGCCGCCGAATATATTGACGGCATCATCGACAAATACGAAAAATTGGACGATACCATATCCCTCGGCATCGATTCCCAATGGCTAAGCAAATTCAGCGGAATTGAATTTACTCCGCAGACTTCGGCGGACTGCCTTGCTCTTTTGGGCTTTAAACCCGTTATCAAGGGAAATATCATCGAAGTGACCGTCCCGAGATTCCGTCAGGATATTATAATCAAAGAAGATTTGGCGGAAGAAATCATCCGCATGTATGGATATAACAATATCCCATCAACGCTTATGGAAGCTTCCAATTTTATTGCCCTGCCCAATAGATTGTTTAATTTCAAATGCCGTCTAAAAGAATTAATGGCGGCGGCGGGCGGTTATGAAATACTCACTTATGCGTTTATCAGCCCTGATAAACTTTTGGATCTGAATTATCCCGAGCAAGACATCCGAAGCAAAGCATCCATCGTAGTCAATCCTTTGGGCGAAGAAAATTCAGTCATGAGGACAACGCTCATAACCGGGATGCTGGATTCTATGTCCTATAATTACAACCGAAAGAATCATCCTACCCTGATGTTTGAAATTGCCGGAGTCTATTACAAAGAACAGCAATCCGAAAAAGGACTTCCGGCTCAGTTTGAAAAGCTTTGTTTCGGAAAATTTAACGCCGATTTTTACGAAATGAAGGCGGTAGCCGAATATCTGCTCAATACACTGTGCATCAAGAATATAAATTATGTGCGTTCAGACGAAGTCACACTTCATCCGGGCAGAAGCGCGGACATTTACATCGGTAATGAAAAACTGGGATATATCGGTCAAGTTCATCCGATGATTGCCAAAAAATTCGATATCGTGGAAGATACCGTCCTTGGTGAAATAGATGTTCAAATGCTGTTTGACCTGCATTCGCAAATCATCATTAAAGCGGCTCCATTGGCCAAATATCCATCGATAGAAAGAGACTTGGCTTTGGTCTGCGATGCGCATGTTATGGCGGGCGATATCAAAAAAATCATTATGGAAACCGGCGGAGAACATCTGATTTACTGCGAAGTATTCGATGTGTACGAAAGCGATGCTTTGGGGGCAGGGAAGAAGAGCGTGGCGTTTAATCTGCTTTTCAGAAGCGATAGGATGACGCTTACGGACGAGGACGCGGACAAAGCGATACAAAATATTCTTATAAAATTAAATCCTCTCAATATTACGCTGCGATAATAGCCTATATTAACAAGCCTTGCTTAAGCAAAGGCTTGTTTTATTGTAATTTTTTTGTCGATTAAAACGATATTAACTGTTATAATGACATAAAATCATTATCCCACAGGGAAAGATCGGAGGGTTGAGTTTATGCGAATAACCGTTGGAATTTGTGACGATCTTCAAGAACAAGTCCAATTTCTCAAAGGACTTATCAATAATTTTTGCTGTGATTATATAATTGACATGATTTGCTCAACGGAAGCGGAGGATTTCCTTTTAAAAACTCAGCAATGCAATCCACAGATCGTGTTTCTGGATATAGATATGGAACAAATGAACGGTATATTGCTCGGTGAAAAGATTAAGTCAAATAATAAAGAAGTTCTTATTGTCTATATAACCGGTTACGAAAAATATGCGCTGGATGCTTTTCGGATCAGAGCGTTTCATTACCTGCTCAAACCTTTGACCAAAGAATATTTTGATGCGATATTCCAAGAATGTTTAACTACGATTTCAAGATCCATCCAAAAAGAAAAAGAACAAGAGTTTACCGTGCAGACCAAAGGGGAAACGATCTCGTTCTTATACAGCGATATTTTATTTTTTGAAAAAGTGGGGCATAAGGTTAAGATCCATGCTCAATACATGGAATATTCGTATTACGGTAATTTAACGCAGTTAAACGAAAAACTTTATGGGGATAC
Source organism: Eubacteriaceae bacterium (assembly GCA_036833715.1). GTDB lineage: Bacteria > Bacillota > Clostridia > Eubacteriales > Anaerofustaceae > JBGMEA01. Next base: position 4,986 of record DAITPG010000021.1, read on the forward strand.
TTTCGTTCAATGCCATCAGGGATATTTTGTTAATGTCGATAAAATCAAGGCCTTTCGTGAAAAAATCCTCTATCTGCATGGAAATCTTCAAGTGCCAGTGAGTAGGTCCTATACCGATACGATTAAAGATATCATGGCTAAAAAATTATTCGCCGGCAGTGCAAAATCATGAAAAATATCGGTTCTCAATTGTTAGGCGATGCCGAGATATTTTCCTTTGAACGCAGAATTTTTAATTTTGCGATGCTGTTGGGAATAACTATGACCTTTTTTGGCACCGCCATGGATATTTATTATAAAGCGAATATTTGGGCTGATCTTTTTTTTCTGCTTTTGTGGTCGATTATGTATTACTTCGCACGCTTCAAAGATCATTTTGCTATAGTGTCGATAACGGCCAGCTGTATTTTTGTTTTTATTTTTATTCCTGTTGTCTGGATTTCAAGCGGCGGAAGCAAGGGAATATTGCCGTATTATACGATTGTTTTTATTGCGATCATCGCGATCATTCTCAAAGGAATTTTTCGTTTAGTAATGATCGGCTCGATGTTTGTCATTGAGCTGCTTCTATTGCTTCATGATGCGTATCATGCGGGTTCTTTGATTTTAGATTTTCAAAGCAGAATGAATTTAATAGATTTTTCTATGCACATTCTGGTGATTATGGCCGGAATGGCAATCATTATGATTGTTTATTCAAACACTTATATGAAAGAAAAGGAGCGCAAAGAAAATTATGCGAAAAACCTTGAAGAATACTATTTGCAGCAACTTTATTATATGGAAAATCTGGAGGAGGTTATATTCAAATTAAAATCCGAAAGGCATGACTTCAATAATCACTTAGGCGTTGTCTATGGGCTGTTGCAAAACAATGACATTGCCAAGTCCAAAAAATACACAGCCAAACTCATTAAAACCGCCGATGAGTACCGGAATATCGTCAATATTCCTTATTCGATGCTGAGGGCCATACTGAATTATAAACTGTCTGTAGCAAAGGAAAACGGCATACCCTTAAAACTTTTTATCAATGTTCCGGCTAATCTTCACCTTAACGAATTTGATTTAACGGTTATTATTGGCAATTTGTTGGATAACGCAATAGAGGCATGCCTGCTATTGGATAACAAAGGATATATAGAGCTGAGCCTATTTTTTAAACCCGATTATTTGATCATTCAATCAGAAAATCCTATAAGAAACGGTGATGAGGCAGATTTAGGGAAAAAACGAACAAATAAGGCGGATGCCGAAAATCATGGATTCGGACTAAACAATATCGAATTTCTTGTTAATAAGCATAACGGTCTGATCAATATAAACGCGCAGAATAATACTTATAAAGTAAATATTGCTGTTTTGGTAAGTGAACGCGTCAAAATATAAATATTTCCGATCATGCTTTTATAGATGCCGATTATGCAATCGGTGTTTTTTTTATGCCTGAAAAAATATAAAATCAAGTCAACAATTCTTTATAAGTATGGGAGAAACAATGAATAAAACAAAGTTTGTAAAAGGCATGGCATTTATTTTTATCATATCACTTTTTATTTCTATACGTCCGCAATATGTTCAGGCTTATTCGGATTACCAAGATCCTATTCTTGCCGACGTATATTGGCGGTATGTGGAAAGTTATTCCGGGTTAACTATCATTGGCTGTACTCTGAACAGTAACGCAACCTATGATACACTCACGATTCCTTCATCGATAAACGGAGACCCTGTAACGCGAATTGACCATGTACTTAATTCAAATAATAATTTTGAAAATTTGGTTATACCTTCCTCCATTTTGGAAATAGGCGATTTTTCGGTAGTCGCTTGTAACGGGATGAAAACCATCAGCATTTTGGGAAATTTAACAAGTATTGGAAATGCGGCATTTTATGGGTGTAAATCATTGGAATCCATCAATTTGCCCGATACGATCCAATATATTGATGAGTATGCTTTCTCTGATTGCCAAAGTTTAAAAAGTATTACCTTACCGGTAGGGTTAAGAAAACTTAATGATTATGTGTTTTTAAATTGCTACAGTCTTTCGAATGTAGCCTGTAATAACAATCTTCAAAGTATAGGGATTTCATTTCAATCATGTAAATCACTTAAAAGCATTACGATACCGAATAGTGTCACATCAATACACCAGAGTGCTTTTTCTAATTGTCCGGAAATGTCTGAAGTTACGGTTATGGAAAATAACGCAAAATATAGCAGTAACGATGGTATTTTATATAACAGGAGCAAAACCACCTTGATTTATTGTCCTCCGGGCAAAGCCGGATCATTGACTGTTCTGCCAAGCGTATTGATAATTGGTGAAGGTGGATTTCAAGGTTGTACGAAATTAGATGAAATTGATCTACCCGAAAAGCTTGCGGTGATTGAAAATTACGCATTTAACGCATGTATCGGATTGAACGCAATAGAAATACCTTCATCTGTTGTTTATTTAGGGTACGCCGTATTTGTCGGTTGCACTAACCTTACATCGATCAGCATTCCTCCGAATATATCGGTCATAAATGAAATGATGTTTTATAACTGCAATGAATTGGCTGAAGTCACCTTGCCTTCCAATACAACCGAAATAAAGATGGGAGCATTTTACGGATGTACAAGTCTCAATCAAATAAGCATTCCAAGTAAAGTGACAAAACTTGGAGATTACGCATTTTACGAATGTACAAATCTTAAAAAAGTGATTTTTAACGGAAACCAACCATCCATCGGTAGTTTAGCATTTCCCGCAAGCGGCACCGTCCTTTATTATCCCATTAGCCGAACTTCAAGCTGGTCATCTTTAACGGGTTACAGTAAGCAGGCATACTGCTATGTGACGATTAATCTTCAAAACGGAAGCGCCGCATCAAAAACAATGACAAATGTGACTAACGGATTGATCAATACGCCGGCATCGCCCGCTGCCCGCGCGGGCTACACCTTTAAAGGCTGGTTTAAGGAAGCAGCCTGCTCAAACACATGGAATTTCAATACGGATGCAATTACAAAAGATATCAGCGTCTATGCAAAATGGGAAGCCAATAGCTATACCGTAAAATTTGACAGTCAGGGCGGTTCTGCGGTAGCCTCAAAAACCGCAAAATATGATACGATTATTGCGGCGCCGGCAGCGCCCACGCGAAACGGTTACGCTTTCGGTGGATGGTATTTGGAAAAAGAATGTAAAAACATCTGGAATTTCAGTTTATCCAAAATAACTGGCAATATCACCTTATACGCAAAATGGAATGTTTTATACAGTATCTCGGCAACGCCCAATAATACAGCCTACGGTTCGGTCTCAGGCGCAGGCAGCTATATATCCGGAGCATCCGTTACACTCAAAGCCGTGCCTAAATCCGGTTATCGTTTCGTCCGTTGGCTGGAGGGAAGCACCGCGGTGTCCACAAATGCGGAATATAAATTTTCCATCAATAAAAGCCGTACCTTCAAGGCTGAATTCACCCTGATAGGCATTCCTGCGGTAAAGGCGTCCTCTGCAGGATATAGCGGGATCAAACTGAGCTGGAATGCCGTTTTAGGAGCAAAAGAATATGAAATTTATCGGGCGACCTCAAGCGCCGGCACTTATGCAAAAATCAGTTTGACGACATCAATCGGTTATGCCGACACCGGTTTGACGTCAGGCGTTACTTATTACTATAAGGTAAGAGTAAAATGCCTTGCCGGCACGCTGTCAACTTACGGCGCGTATTCGCCGGTTTGTTCCGTTAAGCCCATACCCGCAACTCCGGTCGGTGCAAGCGCTTCGTCGGCGTCCTATAACAGCATTAAGCTGATTTGGTCGGCTGTAGGCGGAGCAACAAAATACGAGATTTACCGCGCAACTTCAAGCACGGGAACCTATACCAAGCTGTCGGAAACCGCTTCATTGAATTATACCGATACTGCGCTTACAACCGGTTCTGTATATTATTACAAAGTAAGAGCTTACCGGCTGGTCGGTTCAACGAAAGTGTACGGGAGATTCTGCTCCGCCGTATCCGCTAAGCCCTTACCCGCTACTGTAACCGGCGCAAAAGCAACCAAAGCTTCTTTGACAAGCATCAAAGTAATTTGGAATGCCGTAAACGGAGCAACGAAATATGAAATTTACGGTTCAGAATCAAGCAACGGCACCTATGTAAAACTTAGTGAAACTTCATCCGTAAATTTCACTCAATCCAAATTGCAAGCAGGGAAGACTTATTATTATAAAGTCAGAGCCTACAGATTGATCGGAACAACCAAAATTTACGGCAACTTTTCCTCGGAAACATATATAAAATTATAATACAATATAAAATGAACATCCGGATTATTATGATCCGGATGTTCATTTTATTTGCTTGACATTATAATAATTATAAACGTTTTTTAATCTCATCCAAAAAGGTTTCGGTATCTACGGCTTGTTTATTGGGGGCGGAGGACAGCGCCGCCAAATCGCCTGTCATGATGCCTTCTTCGATGGTTTGTATCGCAGCATTTTCAAGTTTTTGGGCAAATGCGGTAAGTTCGCTGTTGCCGTCCAACTCTCCGCGTTTCTTTAAAGCGCCCGTCCATGCAAACAGAGTCGCTATCGAATTGGTGGATGTCCTTTCGCCTTTGAGGTGTTTGTAATAATGGGCGGTCACGGTTCCGTGCGCCGCTTCATATTCATATACGCCTTCCGGCGACACAAGCACCGAAGTCATCATTCCGAGAGAACCGAATGCAGTTGCCACCATATCGGACATGACATCGCCGTCGTAATTTTTGCAGGCCCAGATAAACCCGCCCGAAGAACGTACAACGCGCGCCACCGCATCGTCTATCAGCGTATAAAAATATTCTATGCCGGCATTTTGAAATTTTTCTTTATATTCGTTTTCATAGATGTCATTAAAAATGTCTTTAAAACGATGGTCATATATTTTGCTGATGGTGTCTTTGGTTGAAAACCACAACTCCTGTTTTACATCCAATGCGTATGAAAAACAGGTGCGCGCAAAGCTCTGTATGCTTGCATCCAAATTGTGCATACCCATCACAGTGCCGTCTCCGTCAAAATCATGGATCAGCATATTTCGGCTGTTTCCTTCTTTATCCGTAATCACCAGCTCCGCTTTGTATCCGGCTTTTACGGCGCATTCGGTATTTTTATAAATATCGCCGTAAGCATGGCGGGCGAGGGTGATCGGTTTTGTCCATGTGGGTATATAAGGAGAAATGCCTTTCACGATAATCGGCGCTCTAAAAACCGTTCCATCCAAAATTGAGCGAATGGTGCCGTTGGGACTTTTCCACATTTGTTTCAAATTATATTCGCTCATACGGGCGCCGTTGGGGGTGATGGTTGCGCATTTGACTGCAACGCCGTATTTTTTGGTTGCGTTGGCTGCATCGACCGTTACCTGATCATCCGTTTGGTTGCGGTATTCAAGACCGAGATCATAGTATTCGGTATTGAGGTCAATATAGGGTATAAGCAGCTTGTCCTTGATCATCTGCCAGATGATGCGCGTCATTTCATCCCCGTCCATTTCGACAAGCGGCACAGGCATTTTGATTTTTTGCATAATCGTCTCCTTTGAGTTTAGCTGTAGTTATGGGTATAAAAATTTGCGATTCGCATCGCAATCAAATTTTATCAAATATTCAGCGTCATGTATAAATATAACAAAAACAGCCGTTAAAGTCAATTTTAAGATTCAAAATCAGTAAATGTTTAGTTAGCGAGGCTGTCGAAAATGTAAATGGAATCTTTGGTGTTTTTGGAACGATATAAGGCCGCATCCGTGTTTTGAATCAGCTGCGTTGCCGACATCGATTTTCTATATTCCGATATGCCTACGCTTACACTCACAGAAATAACGGTTTCATTGATTTTGCTTTCCTTTAGATCCGTTTGTATGCTTTTACATATCTCAATGGCGTTATTCAAGCGAATATTTTTGAAAAGGATGCAAAATTCATCACCGCCGAACCGAAATGGAATAACATCATCGCTGGCGTATTTTTTGAGTATGTTGCCGAATTCTCGCAGGCATTGATCTCCTTCGTTATGGCCCCGAGTATCATTCAACGCTTTGAAGTTATCGATATCCATCATTGCAAACAGATATTGATTCTCATTGTCATTTTCCATCGAACCGAAAGCGTTCCGCAGAGCCGTACGGTTATAAATACCGGTCAGATCGTCCGTGATAAGCCTTTGACGCATTTGAAAACGTTCAAATTCCTTATGTATACTTGCCACATTTTTTTCCTTTTCAAAATGAATAACGACAATGCATACAAGATAAAAGGCAAGTAAAATAAAAATCGAAACTATAAAATTTGTAATATCCGTAATATTTCCGAGCGGATGGATCTTATCGGGATCCCAAACAATAAACAGTTCAGCAATAATTTTTAAGGTTATACTTAAAAATGCCGTAATAGTTGTCAATAATCGGTCGCCGTAAACGACAGTCAATAATATCGGAAGCGTAAAAATTAGATAAAGCGAACCATAGATAATATGAACCGAATACAAAATAAAGCAAACGCCGACAAACAGCAGCGAAATCATATAAACCTTTATTTTTTGGTTTAAACGGCAGGATCGCATTGAAAAATATCCTGCGATCACAAACATCAGATTGATAAATAGGGGAGTCATCATGTATTTTACGACAAATTTGGTAAAGGTGATCACGACGCTGCCGGAAGAATACAGCATCAAACCTAAAACGCATTCGATCATAAAACCCAATAAAACCAGACTGATAAACGTATTGTAATGAAGACTCAGCCATCGGTTATTGATTTTGGCATACTCATTTTGAATTTCATTGATGATAGACGTGTCGTTTATTTCGTTCAATATTTTCACCAAATTATTATTATGTTTTTATTCTATCATATTTTCTCAATATTTGAATAGCGATCATGTAAGTTTTACTAATAGATAATCTAAATACCATGTAAGCGTTGAACGCATGGTGATGGTTTTCAGCAAAACATCATTTCCATTTTTGGTTAATCGAAAAAAACTCTATCCACGGGTCTTTTTTCTTGATTTGTTTTAATGCCTCCGACATATCAATGGCATCGGGCGCTACCGTATCCAGCTCCTTCCAAGTGATAGGCATGGAAACTGTGGCCCCTTTTCTCGCTCTTATGGAGTAAGGAGCAATGCTTGTGGCGCCTCTGCCGTTGCGTATCCAATCCACAAAAATCTTGTTTTTCCGCTTTTCCTTTCTGACATTGCTTGTATAACGATCCGGCCATTTTTGTTCCATGATTTCAGCCATACGTCTTGCGAAATCATGAAAAGTTTCCCAGTTAACGGACGGCACAAACGGAACGACCACATGATAGCCTTTGCCTCCGCTGGTTTTAAGAAACGAGGTCAGCGATAGTTCGTCAAGCAGCGCTTTAATGTCTCTGACGCCTTGCCGCACTCTCTCCAGCTGCATTCCTTCGTCCGGATCAAGGTCAAATACCATGATATCCGGCATCTCCAAACTGTCCGTACGGCTGCCCCATGTGTGAAATTCCAGTGTGCCCATCTGCGCTTCGTACACGATTCCGGAGGCATCGGCAATGTAAAAGTATTCGTCCGTTTCTCCGTCGCCGTTGGTTATGGGAAATTTAACGATGCCTTTATTATCCGCTCCGGGATGTTTTTTGTAAAAGCAAGAATTGGATATGCCTTTGGGACAGCGCACGATGCTGATTATTCTGTGATCCATGTAGGGCATCATTTTCTCCGCAATTTTATCATAATATCGCACGACATCTTCTTTTGTGATTACCGGATCCTCAAACAGCACTTTATTGGGACTGGTGATTTTTATTCCGTTGATGGTTATGGTTTGGCCGTTGCTTTTGACTGTTTTTTTTATATTTTTCATCGGTTTATGTTTCTCGGCTTTTTTATTGGCAGTGTTCTTTGCCGTATCGTTATCGTTAGGATATTCCCGTTTAATATCTTTTGGTGCTTTATCCGTTCTCAGCCCTTTAAAGCTGGCTTGACGCAAGAGATTTTCATCCGTCCATTCGGCGAATTTTATTTCCGCAACAAAGTTAGGTTTTAGCCAAGTGATTTTTTCGCCTCCGCTTGCTTTCGGGGCGTTACTAAAAGGGGAGGCCTTTCTTATGAACGGTTTAAATTGTTCCGTAAGTTCGCTCATTAGGCTTTCCGTAAATCCTGTTCCCGCGCGACCTGCATAAATCAGATCATCGTTTTCATAAATCCCCAATAAAATCGCGCTTAGCCCGCTATTTTTTTTATCGGTGAGCGTATAGCCGCCGATCACAAACTCCTGCCGGTTGTCGCATTTGAGTTTGATCCAATCGCCGTTTCTGGTTCCTCCGTACACAGAGGATACCTTTTTCCCTATAATGCCTTCCAATCCGGCATCGCAAGCCGCCGTAAAGCTTTCTTTGCCGTTTCCTTCCACATGTCTGCTGTATATTAGATTATTCGGCGCATCCGACATCAGATTTTCCAGCTTTTTCTTTCTGGATATCAGCGTTTCATTACGCAAGTCCATACCGTCCAACGCCAAAAGATCAAAAACTACATAAGTGAGATTTTGTCCCTTCGGTCTTTTTATATAGTTTTGCAGAGCCTGAAAATCGGTTTTTCCGTTTTCATTTAAGATCACCATTTCGCCGTCTAAAATCATTGCTCGCTTTTCGGCCCATGTACGGATTGATTCTGCAACATCCTTAAACTTATCCGTATAATCATGCCGGTTTCTGCTCATCAAGCGCACACCGTTTTCATCCGCATAAGCGAGCATGCGGTAACCGTCATATTTCACTTCATAAACCCAATCGCCGCCAGCCGGCACCTTGTTGACAAGTTTGGCTAATTGAACATCTGCTGCATCAAAAGGATTTTTTGCTGATTTTTGTATTTTCCCCTGCGCTATTTCATCCATGCTGCGGCCTGTCCGTATGCTGGTTTCATAATCAGATATGCCTGAGGAAGACAATGTGAGATCATCCTTTTCCTTAAGCAAAAGCCAGTTTTTATCTTCTTCGCCCTCTTTGTCTTTCATTCGGACCAATGCCCATTTGCCTTTTAAGCGTTTGCCGTGTAGGATAAATTTTAAAGAGCCGCTTTCAAGCCCCTCTTCAACATCAAACTGCGGTTCCCAGTAACCCTCATCCCACAGCATCACAGTACCGCCACCGTATTCGCCCTTGGGAATGGTCCCTTCAAAATTCCTGTAATCCAATGGGTGATCTTCCACATGGACCGCCAGCCGTTTGTCTTTGGGATTGTAGGATGGTCCTTTCGGTACAGCCCAGCTTAGCAAAGCACCGTCCCATTCCAGCCTGAAATCGTAATGATCTCTGCTGGCTATATGATGCTGAACAACATACTTTAACCGCTTTGCCGGCCTTACCGCCTTGCCCTTAGGTTCTGCTGTTTTTTTAAAATCTCTTTTACGGTTATATTCTTGTAAATTAATTGCCATTATTTTATCCGCCTTAATTATCTCGAATCGTTAAGTCATAAGGCTATTATTTTCTTATCTGGACCTCATTATCCCTATGGGTAAGATATTATAATTAAGCTTTATTAATTTCCAATACCATGACTTCAGGACAGCAGTTTACTTGATATTGCTTGCATGCAAAGCAGCAGGAAAAATCGGGGGCTTCGCTTCGCTCAATTATTTTGAACCCATGCTTGTTGAAGAAACAGGGTGATTTTGCCACCAAAAATATTTTACGACCATCCAAATTTTTTATATACTCGATTGTAAATCTTAATAAACTGCTGCCGATGCCGTTATTTTGTTGATTAGCAGCTGTCGCTATGTAATGCAGGATATAGTCATCGCCGTTTTTTGAGTAAGTGCAGGCGCCGATTTTTTTATTTTTATCAAGAACAATGAAACTAAAAACAGGCTGATCTTGATATTTTTTATCCTCGCCGAAATCCAGCCCTTGAGAAATATAAAATTCAATTAAATCGTTATGTTCGGTCGTTTCTTCGATAATCATAGTGTCCTCGCAACAAATCAGCTATTTTATGGCAGCATCCTTGATCGTCTTTAATAATACGGTTCATTCTTTATGAGGTTTTTTATACCATCGATACCATTCCGAAACTAAGGGCCGGTAACCGGCTTCTTTCAGAAGTTTATATGGAAATGTTTTGTAATTGATTTTAGCATGTTTTCCGGTTTCAAGCGTTCGTATGGCTTCCTGATAATAACGGTCAATGATTTTTAAGCCTTTGTCAACGGTAATAACGCCAAAGAAATATTTGGACCATGTGAAATCCGTTTCCTCGGCACCGTCGCCGAAGAATTTGCGGTTAAATTTACGATTCATGACTGCGGCTGCTTTTTGAGAATTTACGGAATTTTTGATTCTCCAGCGATAAAGGCTTCTTGCATGTCTGCTAATTTTTCCTTTCATCCTTGCAATTGTAGCTTCAGATAAATCCACGCCGTTACTATTAATATATAGTCCAAGAAATTCATATCCCATATACGGAGAATATGTTTGAGTCTTTTTTTCATTTATCTCAAGTCCGCGATACTTCAATTCGTTCTTTATAAATTGGTAGGCTTCTTCCACGCTATCCGTTTCGCAAAATATCAGCATGTCATCGGAATAACGGGTATATGCCGCAAAATTTTCACTCATTAATACGTCAAACGAACGAAGATAAAGATTGCTCAGTGTCGGCGCAAGGGGCATGCCTGCCATTACGCCACGCTTTGGATAATGCGCCGTCTTACCGTCAATAAGGACTTCATCTCTTTGCAATAAATAAATAATAATCGATTTAATATACACATGTTGATGAATCTCTGCAGGCAGCCACGAATCGATATCTGAAATATCAATGGAGTTAAAATAATCCTTGATATCGATTTTGATGCAGGATAAACGAAAGTTACCTTTTTTTCTCAGTGAATTGATCGCCTCAGCGATATGTTTGCCGCGCTGAAAGGAATAACAATTGGGATGTATTGGAAGTTCGAGCGAATTGATTGCGAAATTAAGATATTTGAGCAGTTTCATTTCTTCAGTCGGAAAAATAAATACGGTGCGCTGTTTGAGCGAACCCATTTTATTGATTTTAATAAGTTTCGGATATGAAAAAACAGGAACAGGCCTTAAATGCGTATCGATCAATTTAATCAAACGATCCTTGTCCAGTAGCGGATCAGCATCTTTGGCCTGCTCATAACGCAGATTATAATACAAAAGAAATTCATCGATCAGCGTATCATTTTTTAAGAAATTGATATCTGAATCATACCCGAAATTTTCCATTTAAAAAACCTTAAAGATTTTACGGACAAGCCAGCTTTGAAACGCTGTAAGCGTACCGGAGTGAACGTTGCTTCCTTGCCTTCACTAGGTTATGTAATAAGCTTCGCTTCCTCCGA
>DAITPG010000022.1:0-16387 GCA_036833715.1 Eubacteriaceae bacterium
AGCAAACCCGACCGCAGACATTGACGGTTTTGATATTCTGAGGAAAATCTCTATCCTTGCCTCCATTGCCTTTAAAACTGTGATCGAGGAAGAAGATGTTCATTTGATCAGCATCCGCAATATCACATTGGAAGACATACAGATGGCCGAACATTACGGCTATAATATCAAATATATCGCCAGGGCATCCATGAAAGAAGGCCGCTACAGCATTTCAGTTTCTCCCCTGCTGATCAAAAATACCTCCGTCGTCAGTAATGTCAATGAAGAATACAACATCGTACTCATCAAAGGCAACATCATCGGCGAGCTTTTGTTTATGGGAAAGGGCGCGGGCAAAGACGCAACGGCCAACGCGCTGGTGACCGATATGCTCAAGATCATCAACGGCGATACATCGTATGAAGAGATCGCGCTGGGCGAAAAACGCATTTGCGCAGGGCTCACCGAAACTGCCTATGAATATTATATCCGTGTCACAACAAAGGACTATAAAGAATTTTCAAAGTCCGTAAACCTGATCGCCGATTGCGTCAACAGTAATAAGATCATCTATTCCAGAGGTAATCTATATGTGATCACCGAAAAACTCCCGGCGGAGACAATGGTTTCGTTAAGCAGCAGCCTCAAAAAAGTCGCTTCGGATGTCTTTTATGCGGGATTGGAAAATCACTTACTATAAATAAAGGAGCTTAAAATCAATATGTTTAACAATGATAGCATTATCAGAGCGATCACCGTCGATGACGACATCGCAAAAATTTCGGTTCTGGAAGCGCCCGACAAGCCGGGCATCGCCTTTAAGCTTTTCAGTTCCATCGCAAGCGCAAACATCAAGATCGAAAGTATCGTGCAAAATGTCAACCGAAACAACGTAAGCGACATCACCTTTACTGTACCCATCGATGAAGCCGAAAAAGCGCAGGAGATCACCAACAACTTCGCCCGTGAGGTAGGCGCGACCAAAGTGATTTACGATGAGGGCGTGGCAAGGCTTTCTGTCATCGGCGCGGCAATGGTCGCCAATTCGGATGTGGCGGCAAAATTTTTCAAAGCGCTGTATGACAAGGGCGTCAACATCGAAATGATTTCCACCTCGGAAGTAAAAATTTCCTGCGTCATCGACAGATCGATGGCTAAAGAAGCGCTAAAGCAAATTTATAAAGAGTTTGAGATTAATGAGTAATCCATAAAATGAAAGAGTCCAAAATTGGACTCTTTCATTTTATTATTCACTTTTGTATTGTTTGATCCTTTGAATTTTAGGTACCCCTGTTTCCTTATTATACTTGTGAAGGTTTCTAGCCAATGCAAAGATTCCTAAATAGGCAAAGAATAAACCGGCTAAGCCTCCCCCTAAAAACGATCCCATAGCTCCGGGTTCTTGTGTCAAATAGTACATAATTAGTTGATTTAGTTGTAAAAATGTGAGCTTGACCATTTCTCCGTCCGCTGTCATTTTTAACAAACCGAATAAGATCGCTAAATACTGTCCCAGAAATACCGAAGGCACTACCAGAACCAGCATTGCGATCAATTTTGCTTTGCCTTCTTTACCCCCGAACCACTCATACCCTTTTTGTATGCATATCCCGATAACAAAACCAATAATACTGGCCATATAACCTAAAAAACCGACGATGGCCCATGGGATCGCTCCGACAACAGCACCGAGTACGGCACCGATCCATCCTCGTAAGACGGATTCATTCTTTTCATTAGATGCTGAGCTTGGATTTGAAGTCGCTAAACGATCGATGCATGATTCATGCAAAATTGCTGCATTACCGTTGAAAAGGACGATTTCACCCTGCAAACCATAAAAATCATTTCCGCAGACAGCGCAAGCGGATGAGCCTTTTATTTCATTAAAGCGCAATTCTTTGGTGAATTCAAGCAAAAAACTTTCGATCCTTTTTAAAGTTCCAAATGTATCTTGAAACGTGACCGTTAAAACACACTTATAAAACTGAAACCCTCTGATTAAAAATCTTTTTTGTTCTGTTCTTAAGTATTCGGATATTTTTCTTTTTTGGATGCCAGCTTCATCTAATGCTAAATTAATACTGACTTCCTTTGTGCCCATACCATCACGAAATGTCATCAGATACCCTTGCACTTCTCCGAAAGTAGTGCCCAGTTCTGTTCTCATTCCGTAAGTATTTGCCAGTTTTTTAAAACCGATGCTAATCATAGCTCCCCCTTATTTTGATATATGAACTATTATATCAAAATTTGCAATAGGGAATCAATGAACAATTTATTCCTGTATTTTTATTTATACATGCCGGATGCGTGACATAATCAATTCATCCACATATACTCCGTTGCGGATAGCGGCTTTGCGAAGGATGCCTTCCTGCTCAAAGCCCATTTTTTTATAAAGGCTGATGGCACGTTCGTTATCTACAAATACGGTCAGTTCGATGCGTACCAGCATCAGCCAGTTGTCTGCCACGTCCAGCAGCGTTTCCATAAGCTTTTTCCCTACGCCCATGCCTTGATAATCCTTGTGGATCATAATGCCTACGGTCGCGGTATGCCGCAGCCGTTGATTGGCGTTGACGTTGAGCCCCGCTGTGCCCAAAACAATCGGCTCTTCGTTTTCCTGTTCCAAAACAGCGACAAACTGATGGCTGTTGGAATCGAGATTCGCGAGATACTGCTCGTTTCGTTTGAGCGGTTCGGACGGTATACCCAATATATTTTCCATAACGCCGGGCATTCTACGCAAGGCATTGATTCCGTGCGCATCTTGAATGCCTGCCGGTCTGATGATGTAATCCATATGCTTTCTCCTATATGAAATCAGTTTTGATAAAGAGAAAGACACTTGCCGTGCCTTCCTTTTTAGCCGTATTTATTCATTTTATTTTAAAACGATATTGTATACTCTGCCGGGCACATAAATCTCTTTAACGATCGATTTTCCCTGCATGGCATCGCTAACGATGATGTCTTCCCTTACCGCCGCCTTCATTGCGTCGGTGTCGGCATCTTTGCTGACCACGATCTTGGAGCGCAGTTTGCCGTTGATCTGAATGGGAATTTCAATGGTGTCCTCAATGGTTTTCGCGATGTCGTATTTCGGCCATTCGCTTTCGCAAAGCATGCCGCCGAAGCCGAGCATTTCCCATATTTCCTCTGTGATATGCGGAGCCATGGGATTGAGAAGCACGATAAAGGTTTTCAGATCGTCCTTGGTGACGCTGCCTTCCGCATAAAACTGATTGGAAAGCTTCATCAGCGCGGCGATGGCCGTATTGAATTTCATGCTTTCGATATCTTCGGTGACTTTTTTGATCGTTTGGTGAATATAAATTTCAAGCGAGGGCGTATATCCCGGCTTGTCGCTGACAGTTTCGGTCAATTTAAATACGCGGTCGAGGAACCGTTTGCACCCGCGCACTCCGTCATCGTTCCACGGAGCCGCCTTTTCAAAATCTCCGATGAACATTTCATACGTTCGGAGCGTATCGGCGCCGAATTCTTTGATGACATCATCCGGATTGACAACATTCCCGCGTGATTTGGACATCTTTTCATTGTTGGAACCAAGGATCATGCCGTGCGAGGTCCTTTTTGCGTAGGGCTCGGGCGTATTGACGACCCCGATATCATATAAAAATTTATGCCAAAATCTCGAATATAAGAGGTGAAGCGTCGTATGCTCCATGCCGCCGTTGTACCAATCCACGTTCATCCAGTAATCCAAAGCTTCCTTGCTCGCAAGGGCTTTGTCGTTTTTGGGATCGGTATATCGAAGAAAATACCAGCTGGAACCCGCCCATTGGGGCATAGTATCCGTTTCGCGCACGGCAGCGCCGCCGCATTTCGGGCAGGCGGTGTTAAACCACTCCGGCATGTTGGCCAGCGGCGATTCGCCGTTATCCGTCGGCTGATAATTTTCGACTTCGGGCAGCTTCAGCGGAAGCTCATGCTCATCGATGGGCACCCAGCCGCAAGTCTCGCAGTAGACGAGCGGGATCGGCTCGCCCCAATATCTCTGGCGCGAAAATACCCAGTCTCTGAGCTTGAAATTAACCTTTTTATTGCCCAAGCAGCGTTCCTGAATAATTTCGATCATTCTTGCTTTGGCTTCGGCTACTTTTAATCCCTCGATCAGCGGCGAATTGATGGCAATGCCGTTTGTGTTGTCTGTAAAGGCTTCCGTTTCAATGTCTCCGCCCGCGATCACTTCAATGATGGGAAGGTTGAATACCTTTGCGAATTCATAGTCGCGCTGATCATGAGCGGGAACAGCCATAATGGCGCCCGTACCGTAAGTCATTAAAACATAATCGGATATATAAATGGGAATTTCATTTTGCGTAATCGGATTGGTAGCCGTAAGGCCTCTGAGACAAACGCCGGTTTTATCCTTGGCCATCTCGGTGCGTTCGAAATCCGATTTCTTATTGGCATCCTCCTGATATTGTCTGACTTCATCGAGATTGGCGATATCTGCCGCGTATTTTTCGATAAGCGGATGCTCGGGCGAAATGACCATATAGGTTGCGCCGTAGATCGTATCGGGACGCGTGGTGTACACTCTGAGAGAATCTTCTTTGCCGGTGATCGGAAAATCGATCTCGGCGCCTTCGCTTCTGCCGATCCAATTGATCTGGCTGGCTTTGACGCGTTCGATGTAATCCACGGTTTCAAGGTCATCGATCAGTCTCTGGGCGTATTCGGTGATCTTGAGCATCCATTGGTTTTTGACCTTTCGCACCACTTCACCGCCGCAGCGTTCGCATACGCCGTTGACGACTTCTTCGTTTGCCAGGCCGACCTTGCAGCTGGTGCAGAAGTTGATGGGAAATTCTTTTTTATAGGCAAGGCCGTGTTTGAACAGCTGAATGAATATCCATTGAGTCCATTTGTAATAATCGGGATCGGTCGTATCGATTTCTCTGGGCCAGTCAAATGAATAGCCGAGTGCTTGAAGCTGCGATTTAAAACGTTCAATGTTATTTTTGGTTACGATTTTAGGATGTATGCCTGTTTTGATGGCGTAGTTTTCCGTCGGAAGTCCGAAAGCGTCCCAGCCCATGGGAAACAGCACATTGTATCCCTGCATGCGCTTCTTGCGCGAAACGATATCAAGCGCTGTATACGGGCGCGGATGACCCACGTGAAGTCCCTGTCCCGAAGGATACGGGAATTCCACCAAAGCGTAAAACTTCGGTTTGTCGGAATTTTCCTTCGAGTATAAAACTCCGGTGTCTTCCCATTTTTGCTGCCATTTCTTTTCTATTTTCTCAAAATCATAAATGCCCATAGTACCTCCAGGCGTAAAAATTATAAAAAAATCCCCTGTTTACGACAAGGGACACGAATTTAAAATCATAGGCTGAATCATTATGAAAATTCTACTTATGTCCGTTGATTCATTGTATCGTTTTTGGTTTTTTATGTCAACACATTTATCAACATAATGCCTTATTCTTCGGCGAGTTCGAGCGCGATTTTCATCATGTCGGTAAAAGTTTTTTCTCTTTCTTCGCTGGTTGTGATTTCGGGATGTACAAAATGGTCGCTGACCGTTAATACGCACAGCGCCTTTTTATCGAGTTTGGCTGCGTTCATATACAATGCCGCTGCTTCCATTTCTACCGCAAGCACGCCCATAGCAGCCCATTTCTTCCATGCGTCGCCGTCTGCGGAATAAAACACATCGCTGGAGAATACGTTGCCGACGACCGTGCGGATGCTAAGACTATCTGCGGCTTCCCTGGCTTTGAGCAGCAGCCCGAAATCCGCAATGGGCGCAAATGTCCCGTTGAGCTCATACTGCGAGGCGAAATTGGAATTGGTGCAGGCGCCCTGCGCCAGAATAACGTCACGGATATGCACTTTATCGGAATATCCGCCGCAGGAGCCGATCCTTACGATATTTTCAACATCGTATTCGCTGAAAAGCTCATAGGAATAAATACCGATGGACGGCATGCCCATGCCCGAACCCATTACAGATATCTTTTTTCCTTTATAGGTGCCGGTATAGCCGAGCATCCCGCGCACGTTATTGACCTGGACGGCGTTTTCCAGAAAAGATTCCGCTATAAATTTTGCGCGCAGCGGATCGCCCGGCATAAGCACGGTTTTGGCGAAATCTCCTCTGCAAGCCTGATTGTGAACTGTAGCCATAAATTCCTCCGATTGATTTTCTTGCTGAAAGCTTTTTTTTCTTATTATACTATATCCATGCATGATAGCAAACAAAAGATATTTTTGAATATGATGGCGCCTTGTCATTTTTTACAAAAAAGAGAGTTATTATTTTTGAATTATGCAGTTGTCAGCTAAAATTAGATGTTTTATAATAAATTCGACAGTTTGATATATAAAAATAGTAGGAGGATATGATGTACTTTGACAAGGAATTAGCAGATGAACGCGCGCAGCTGTTTACCGATCTTTACTCGGGCACCATCCCCAAGCGCGTGCCGATCAGCATCGGGCTGAGCACCGAAATTTCGATACAAAATGCGGGCCTGCCCCTGGGCGAAACACTATGGACGCGCGTCGGTTTGGAAGAAGCTATGGAAAACGTGGTCAAAAATATCCGTTCGGATACGTTTCCGTCCGATTCTCCGCGTTCGCCGATCTTTGCGGAGCTTTCCGGCAGCAAGTTTTGGCAGATGGGCAAAAGCGGTTTTATGCAGCACCCCGAAAACGCATCTATGTCGGTTGAGGAATATGATGAGCTGATCAAAAATCCGTATGACTACATACTTGAAAAGCTTCTGCCGGGCATGTGCGTTAAATTCGATACCGATCCCGTCAGACGCTCGCTGGTAACTTACATGTCGCTGACCGCGCTGAATTCCACCCGCGCAGGCATCGGTATGATCATGGGAAAACTATCGGCGAAATACAGCTATTTCAGCGTGCCGATGGAACAAAACGGCTTCTGCTTAAACCCGTTTGACTTTTTGGCGGATTGCTTCAGAGGTTTCACCGGTATCATGAACGATATCAAAAGACATCCCGGCAAGGTGCTGGAAGCGACCGAAGCCATTCTGCCGATGCTGGTGGAATTTGCGACTCCCGATGTCATCACAAACATGGGAAGCGATTTCATGCCCTGCCATATGCCGACCTTTATGAGAACGAGCGAATTTGAAAAATTCTTCTATCCGGGATTCAGCAGGCTGATCCACGCGCTTGCCGAAAAAGGACAGACCTTCAATCTGTTCTGTGAAGACAACTGGATGCGTTATCTCGACCATTTGCAGGATCTGCCGCAGGGAACCCGATTTCAGTTTGAATACGGGGTTACGAAAATCATCAAAGAAAAACTCGGCAAGGACCATATCATTTGCGGTCTGTACCCGTCAAGCATGCTCAAGACTCACACGAAAGAGCAATGCATCGACAAGGCCAAGGAGCTGATCGATATCCTTGCGCCGGGCGGCAATTATTATTTCAATTTCGATAAATCGCCGATGACATTGGAAACCACCAGTCTCGAAAATCTGTATGCGGTGATTGCCTATATCGCCGACAACGCGAAATATGACAACGCAGGCGAAAGAGCGTTTAAGTCGGACCGTGCTTCCACCATCAAAAAAGTGCTGCATGAAATACCCAAATTTGAATCCAAGTATTATGTCAGCAAAGAAGATTACATGAAAAATAATACTTACCCCATCGAAGAGCTGGAACCCATCGTGGCTGCGCAGGTATCCGGCTACGAAAAAATGATGATGAAAACGATCCTTCGAATGCTGTAAAATACAAAATCGATCTGAAGAGCTTTTGCTCTTCTTTTTTTGAATGAAACGATACGGATTGCTTTTTTTGCAGGCTATGCTATAGTATAAGTATGAAAATGTTTTGTGATTTAGAGGATATTTGTGAGCTTTTGCGGGAATTCGGTCCAAAATTCAAACACGTCCAACCGATCCGCGCCGATTTGAAGGATGTGGCTTTTGTCTCGGAATCAGTAGGATTCGAACGGACAGACAGGCTCTACATCGCGGATGAAGAAACGATCCAACGGCTGCGCCACACGGGCAAGGTTTTGGATGTTTTATGCTTTTGCGAAAATCAGGCCGAAGCGGAAGGGCTTAATCATAATATGATATGGATCAATATCCGAGACAATCGGGAAGAAATCATTAAAAAAATCCAAGACTGTTTTGAGATACAAAGCGAAGTGCGGGAAGCTTCACTTAGACTGATGGAAGCGACCTATTCTCAGCAGGGTTTAAAGCATTTGATCGGCGTTGGGCTCGAAATATTGGGCAATCCTTTTTTTATCTGCGATGTCAGCTACAAGGTATTGGGCTATACGGATTGCGAAATCGATGAAAATCGATTGCCGTGGGAGCATATCACCAAAGACGAAGTGCATTATGATTTTGTGGTTAGGCTCAAAAATGACGGCACCTTTGAGAAGCTTTATACCTACGGCATCCCGCAGATGCGCACCGAATCAAACGGCAGCCGCACGATGGGCATGCGCCTTTCCGTCAAAAACAAAGCTGTAGGCCATATGGTGCTTTATGAATATTTTAAGCCATTCACCGAAAAGGACAAGCTGCTGATCATGCTGTTTACGCAGGCCGTGGCGGATGAGCTGCAAAAAGAAGCGTATTATTTATCGGATCAAAGCAGCATAAGCGAAGTGGTGATGCTGGAACTGCTTGAAAGGAAAATCGACAAAGACGCGGCCAGAATACGCCTTCTCAATTATGATCTGGGGAATAAAAACGATCTTCACCTGTTGGTTGCTGGGCCTGCAAAGGGGGCTGTCAACAGCGCTTCGCTGCATTATATTAAACGGATATTGTCCGAACTTATTGCGGGCAGCATCGCGATCGTATTTAAAGAAATGATCGTTTTGCTGATTGCCGATTCAACCTATTTGAGCGATGAACAAACGCAGGCAGCCGTCGAAAAAATTTTGAGTGAAAATCATTTTACGGCCGGCATCAGCTACGCCTTTTGTGACATATCGGAACTGCGCACCCATTATGAGCAGGCCTGCCATATCGTTAAAATTGCGGCGAGAATGGATGAGCCTTTTAAAGCGTTTTATTATGAGGACTACTGTTTGTATGATCTCTTTTACAGTGTTGAAAGCAGCAAGGAGCTGATGGATTTTTGCAACCCCAAAATCATGGACTTGATGGAATATGACAAAAAGCACAATACCACCTACGTCCACAGCGTTTACGCCTATCTAAAGCTCAACAAAGATCTCAACAAATGCGCCGAGGCGTTGTGTCTGCACAGAAATTCCATCGATTACAGGATCAAAAAAATTCAGGAAATTCTGGGTATGGATTTCGGCAACGAGGAATTTTGCTTTTCGTGTTTTCTGTCGCTGAAAATATTGGCGTTTAAAGGATTGTATCGTTTTTATTACTGACACACCAAAATAAAAAGCCTTCATTGATTTTATTTCAATGAAGGTCTGATGATTCGTGAATATCTTTATCGTATGCGCAATATCCGAAAGAATTTTCCACGTTCAGCCTGTGACTGATCTCCTTGATTGCTGACAATGTTAGCCAAAAAAGCAGACGGACGTGCCAATGATTTATCAGGCTATGCCTGATTCTTAAAATATCATGAGTACAATCGTGTAGCGATTGTGCGAAGAAAAGTCGAAGGCAAGGCGCATAAGATGCCCATAATTTGGCAAGCTTGCTTGCTTCTTTCAATACCATGATCGATATTGCGGAGCAATAAAGCAAATAAGCGAGCGAGCATGAGGACTTATGCAACACAGCAAGCATAATTCTATTCTTCTATAAATAAGAAGGATTTGCGGTAGGGGCTTTTCAGCACGCTTACAGGTCTGATCAATAGGCCGCTACGATCTCACCGAATACAATGTAATGATAATCGCCGTCTTTATAGGCACGGGCATCGATCTCGCCGCCGTCCAGAAAACAGCTGTTATCCATGTGCTGAGAATACAACACCTTGCATTCATAATAACATTCGCATCCTTCGATCACTTTGCCCTCAATGCTTTTTGCGTCGGCGAGTCCGATGCCGGACATTTTGATTTTGTCCTCGTTTCTGCCGGAAGCGGACCCGAAATAGCCGATTTCTTTTTTCATTTCTCCGGCCTTCGGAATGCTTACCGTAAAGGTATTGGCCTTGGACAATAATTCATAAGTATATCTGGACGGGCGCACCATCGCCACAAACACAGGCTTGCTCCAGCTGGTGCCCTCCATGCCCCATCCGATGGTCATGGAATTGACTTTGCCTTCAAATTCGCACGTCAGAAACGCGCCTCTTTTTAACAGTTCGTTTAATTCGTTCATTTCACCCTCCTGAATATTCTTGTTCTTGAATTTATCGTATCACATTCAGTCCCTTAATTCAACTCTTCTGATCTTTCCGCTGATAGTTTTGGGAAGTTCCGTCGCAAATTCGACGATGCGGGGATATTTGTAAGGCGCGGTAAGCTTTTTCACATATTCCTGAATTTCTGCTTTCAGCTCATCCGATGGCTGCTTATCTTTAATGAGCACCACCGTCGCTTTAACGATCTGGCCGCGGATTTCATCCGGCACGCCGACGACCGCGCATTCAAGCACATAGGGCAGCTCCATGATGACGCTTTCGATTTCGAAAGGCCCGATCCTGTAACCGGAGGATTTGATCAAATCATCCGTGCGTCCCACATACCAATAATATCCGTCTTCATCGACCCATGCGGTATCGCCCGTGCGGTAATAGCCGTTTCGGGTGGAAAAGGCCGTTTTTTCGTCGTCATCGTAATAGCCCTGAAACAGGCCGCACGGATAGGTTTCATCGATTTTGATCACGATTTCACCGATCTCGCCCGTGGACACTTCATTGTCATCGGCGTCGATGACTTTGACGTCATACTGAGGATTGGGTTTTCCCATAGAGCCCGGTTTCGGCGTATCTCCGGTGATATTGGCGATCAAGAGAGTGGTTTCCGTCTGGCCGAAGCCTTCCATTAATTTGATATTTGTAAAATCGTAAAATCGGTTGAACACCTCGGGATTAAGCGCTTCGCCGGCCGTGGTTGCGTATTCCAATGAGGAAAGGTCGTAATTTTCCATTTGATCCTTGATAAAAAAACGGAACATCGTGGGCGGCGCGCAGAACGTCGTGATCTTGTATTTTTCGAACAGCGGCAGAATGTCGCTGCCTTCGAATTTTATAAAATCATAAGTGAATACGCAGGTTTCGCAAAGCCATTGTCCGTAAAGTTTTCCCCAGACTGCTTTGCCCCAGCCCGTATCGGAAATGGTAAAATGGATGCCCTCGGGATTCACGTTATGCCAATAACGGGCGGTCACGATATGCCCCAGCGAATAAGTATGGGAATGCGCCGCGATCTTGGGGTAACTGGTGGTGCCGGATGTGAAATACATCAGCATGGTTTCGTCCCGTTTGGGGCAGGCATCTCCGGCAGGTCGATCAAATACATCGGACATCGTTTGGATATCCTTATCAAACGAATGCCAGCCTTCCTTGCTGCCGTTAGCCATGATTTTGATCGTGACTGTCGGGGATGTCGCCATCGCCTTGTCGGCCTCGTCGGATACATGACCGTCTCCGGTGCAGACCAGCGCCTTAACGCCCGCTTTATTGAACCGATAGTCGAAGTCTTTGGCGGTAAGCTGGTTGGTAGCAGGGATTACGACCGCGCCGATCTTATGCAGCGCAAGCATCGCATACCAAAACTGATAATGCCTTTTGAGCACCAGCATCACCTTGTCCCCCTTTTGGATGCCCAAGGAGACAAAGTAATTGGCCGTTTGATTGGAATATTTTTTCATATCCGCAAACGAAAATATTTTCTCGTCCTTATTTTCGGACAGCCAGATCATGGCTTTTTTATCGGGTGATTTTTCGGCTAACACGTCCATGACATCAAAGCCGAAATTGTAGTTTTCATCGGCGGTAAACTCCATTTTTTTCAGCCGGCCGGTTTCATCAAATTCTTCTTTTACAAAATTTTTATAGATCAGTTCCATTGCATACTCCTTATGATTTCATAACGATGGCCAAAAATACGCAGTCGCTGCCGCCGGCGGCGATCATGCCGTGCCCGTGGGAGGAATCATAATAGACACAGTCGCCTTCGTTTAATATTTCTGTGTGATTTTCAAAACGGACTATCAGTTGTCCCTTGATCACGTAGTCCATCTCCTGCCCCTCGTGAGTGGAAAGATGAATTTCATCTTTGTGTTCTTCCTCATTATATTTTGCCGTTACCAAAAACGGCTCGGCGATCCTTTTTTTAAACAGATAGGCCAAATGGTTGTATTCAAGCCCGCTTCTTCTTTTTACGGAAAGTCCCTTCCCTTTCCTGACGATGCTGTAAAAAGACAATTTCGGCACATCACCCGTCAATAGCTCGGATAAGTCAATCCCGAATTTTTCAGAGCACTTATATAAAAAAGTGAATGAAAAATCCGTTTCACCTTTTTCGCAGGCAATATACTCTTCCAGTTGAACGCCGGTCACCTGCGCCATTTCTTCATAACTCAGCTCCAGAATCTCTCTCATGTACTTAATTCGTGCCGCAACCTGTTCGATCACATAATCCATGGTAAATCCTCCAATTTTTATTTTTAACACAAAAAAAACCGTCTCTTCTGTTGAGACGGTTATAAACCGCGGTACCACTCAAATTGCTGCTTTTGCAGCCTGCTCTGCCGTGTCCATCAATACGCTCTCCGTTAACGGTGAGAGACCGTTCCAACTTACTGTTATTCGGCGGACTGCTCAAGGGTGATTTACAAACTGTCCGTTTTATTGTTTCGCATCGGCCAACAACTTTCTTTAAAACAAAACAAATGTTTTTTATCCCTGTCAAAGCATTTACTGTATTGTTACTATATTATAATCGATTTTGGGATTTGTCAATATGTTAATTTAAAAAAAATAGCAACCAGGATTTTGAAGATTATGAATTTTTTTACGCGATTCTCTATTAAAACGACATTATATTAGCGATTACGCTTTGTTTTAAAGCTAATTCTATTTACAGAAGAATAAAAAAAATGTAGAATAATTAATATTCATGTAACATTTATATTTTATTATTTGGAGTTATTATGTTTTCAAAAAGAAGCGACGGCAGACTGATCAAAGGGCTGGACCCTTTTTTCAAACTTATTCCGCACATTATGTTCAGACGGAGTGAATCACAGATTTTTTATAAACAGGAATTATCGACCGAAATCTTTGATACCTACATAAAGGAACAACGTGCAAAGGGCATCGAAATGTCCTATATGTCCATTGTAATTGCGGCCATGGTTCGGCTTTTAGCACAAAGACCCTCCTTAAACCGCTTTGCGATCAACGGCAGGCTGTATGCCCACAATGATATTGAAATTGCCTTTGCCGTCAAAAAAACCTTAAAGGACGACTCGGAGGAAACTACGGTCAAGCTCAAATTCGACGGAACCGAAAACATTTTTCAGGTGAATGAAAAAATCAATGATATGGTTCGTTTCAATAAGCAACAATCGAATTCAAACAGCTCAGATAAGCTGGCCAAAGCATTTATGTCACTACCGAATTTTTTGATCAAGTTTTTCGTGAGCACGCTCAAACGCCTAGACATGATGAATATGATGCCAAAAGACGTGATTGAGGCCAGCCCCTTTCATACCAGCGTGTTTTTAACAAATGTAAAATCCATCAAACTTAATTACCTCTATCACCATTTATATGATTTTGGCACCTGCAGTATTTTTGTATCCATGGGCAAGACGAATATGGAGCCGGTGAGCACCAATGACAATAAAATTAAAAATCAGCGGATATTTACCTTGGGTTATACCTTGGATGAACGCATCTGCGACGGATTTTACTTATCCAATTCCCTTCGCATTTATGAAAAATACTTAAAATCACCGCATATACTTGAAGAAAATCTGACAGGTAAAATTGAAGACATTAAATAATAAAAAGAGAGTTGGACTCATCGTCTAACTCTCTTTTTTTGAGTAAAAATTATTTACCAATTACACTGGATTCATCAAACCTTTATAAAGCCGGACATCAACCGTTTAGCAATGGTATGTGTGAGATAGTTCACAAAGGTCCCTATTCGGTCTTTTCTTCCATCACTTCGGCACTTGGAGCGTTTTCTTTGATTGATGAAATCCCGTTGATGCAGCTGCCTTTGGTGGAATAACCTTCGCTTGCTGCGATGATCTCTCCGTTGGATGCTTTTAATCGGAAACGGAATTCACCCGCTTTATCCTTATATAATTCATATTTGGGATTTTTAAGGCTTTCGGAAGAAATGGTTTGATCTTCAATATGTACGCCGGAATTTGCCTTAACGCTTTCAATTCCGCTTAAGCAGCTGTCCTTTGTATTGTACCTTTCACCGGTTGCAATGACTTGTCCGTTTCCAGCAAGCAGATTAAACATATATTGATCGGACTTTGTTTGTTTAACGATAAATTTTCCCATAATATACCTCCTGTTGCCTTTATCATATCACTCAGCAAAAAAGGTGTCAATATTTTTATATTTATAATGGATTTCAATTTTATGTAACTATTTTTGCTTTGCCTCCATCATTTTCATCCAAAATACCCCGGCCGCGGCCAAGATATTCGGCAGATAAAAAATACAAAGCAGAACAAAAGCCGAGTAAGCATCACTGTTGAAACCGCTTGCGAATGATATCGCAACCAAGACGGTATACAGCGCGATCGAAGTTACGGTAAAAATCGTCATCGCCTTTCCGCTGCGGTTTTTTATAAGGTTTAAACCCGTCATAATGAGTATCAAGTATTGCGGCACGTTACCGATAAGAAATCCGAAAACCGAAACCGACCCGTAACGGATATAGATAATTACCCCGGTAATAACTTCAAAAGTGATCCAGGCAAGATTCAACCAAATTGGCACGGAGATCCATCTTTTAGCGCGGTAAGGCAACGCAACAAAAAAAATCGCAAATACCGCCATAAGGACAGGACGGATATAGCCGGTAACATCGATGCCGTTTAAATTGAGCTGTATAATTCCGTAAATGATCAAAGGGAGAGATAACGCACATAAAATTTTGGGATATATGTTTTTCTTCATTTACAAGCTCCTGTTATTTCTATCATTTATGGTACCACAGCTTTTTGATATTGCATACGGATTCCATATTTTATCCTTATTTTAATTTTCATGTTGATTTTTGTGCATATGCACATTATAATAACAGAAGAACTAAAAAAGGAGTCCGTATGCCGAGAAATCCAAAATGCCGCAGAGTGTGCGCGGAGCCGCTGAATAAACTTTTTCTTCCGCAGGGAAGGACGGATACCTTTATCACGATTTCCGTAGACGAGCTGGAAGCCCTGCGCCTGTGTGATCTTGAAGAGCTGGATCAGGAAACAGCCGCGTCACGAATGAATGTTTCCAGAGGCACCCTGCAGCGGATACTTTATTCCGCACGAAAAAATGCCGCCGAAGCATTAACGGGCGGGCATGGGATTATTATCGAAGGCGGCGATTATGCCGTTGCGGCGCATGACTGCAATTGCGGTAAACGATGCGAAAAATGCAGATTCCAAGATCAATTGAAGGAGGACTTGATATGAGCGACGAAAGTTGCGGTGAAAATTGCGCAGGCTGCGCAGAAGACTGCGAATCCAGAAAATCATCATTTTTGGAGCCGCCGCATGAAATGAGCAATATTAAAAAGGTGATCGGTGTGGTCAGCGGAAAAGGCGGTGTCGGCAAATCGCTTACGACCTCGCTGCTTGCCGTTTCGATGAACCGAAAAGGCTACAATACCGCCGTGCTGGATGCTGACATCACAGGCCCGTCCATCCCAAAGATATTCGGGATCACTGATACGCCCGTAGGTGTTGACGGAGGAATGTTTCCCGTAAAAAGCAAAACCGGCATCGAGATCATGTCGATCAATCTTTTGCTTGAAGATGAAGAAAAGCCCGTGATCTGGAGGGGACCGATTCTGGCAGGCGTAGTCAAGCAGTTTTGGCAGGAAGTGATTTGGGAAGATGTTGATTATATGTTTGTGGATATGCCTCCGGGAACGGGAGACGTGCCGCTGACGGTGTTTCAGTCCATCCCGCTTGACGGCATCATTATTGTGACATCACCTCAGCAGCTGGTATCGCTGATCGTAAAGAAGGCCGTGAACATGGCCGAAATGATGAACGTGCCGATTTTGGGCATCATAGAAAATATGAGTGCATTTGAATGTCCCGACTGCGGAAAAATATATAAAATTTTCGGGGAAAGCAAGCTGGAAGAAATCGCAGCCAAATTTAATCTCGAAATTTTAGGAAATATTCCGATTCAACCGAAGCTTGCCGAGCTTTGCGATGCAGGAAATCTGGAAGATTTCAACGGCGACTGGGTGAAGAAAGCGTCGGATAAGTTAGAA
>DAITPG010000023.1:0-16154 GCA_036833715.1 Eubacteriaceae bacterium
AGCCGGCTCTGGATAACCATAGCGGGATTTAATGACAGTAAAAGAACTACATAATTTGTGAAGTCCGCTTATGACAAGGGGATGGTGGATAATTGTTTTAACAATTATAGCAAGGTTATGGTATTCTATTGCAATAGATTAGCTGTACAGGAGTTTCCTATGCAAATCAAGCTTTTCGATTCCGAATTAAAGGTCATGGAGATCTTATGGGAGAAGGACAGCGCCACAGCCAAAGAAATAGCGTCCGTTTTAGGCGAGCGCATCGGCTGGAGCAAAACAACAACGTACACCGTAATTAAAAAGTGCGTTGACAAGGGCGCAATTGAACGCAGCGGTAAAGATTTTCTTTGTACGCCTATGATTACAAAAGAAGAAGTTCAGCAGTCGGAGACTGCCGAACTGATCGCCAAAATGTATAACGGGGCAGCTGACAGGCTTGTGGCTGCTATTTTGCATAATAAAAATCTTTCTGAAGAGGAAATCGATAAACTGAAAAGGATTATCAAAGATTTGGAATAAGGTGGTAAAATGACGTTTTTAAGAATGAGCACGTCTTCGATAACGATCATACTTCTTATTATTCTTATACGTCTGATAGCCATGCACAAGCTGCCCAAACGAGCCTTTCTTGTATTGTGGTCGGTGGTTTTGTTACGTTTACTGGTGCCGGTGCTCATTCCGTCCAAATTAAGTCTTTATACCTTTTTATATGAACATAACAAATCCGCTTTACAGGGCGGTTATTCAAATCAAGGAATCTACCAATTTTCCGATTTTTCAATTTTGAATCTGTTCAGACCCATAATCGAAAACAAGGATGCGGTTCCTTTTTTATTGCTTATCTGGCTGGCAGGCGTTTTAATTTGCGCCGCAATATTTGTCATACCTTATTTTAAACGCATCCAAGAGTACCGTTCGGCGCTGCCGATAGAAACCGCTTACGTCAAACATTGGATCACAAATCAAAAAACCAGAATCAAATTTCGGGTGCTCCAATCCGATCTTATCATCTCTCCCATTACCTACGGCGTTTTTCGTCCCGTGATATTACTTCCCAAAACCACGGACTGGAACGATACCGTCACTTTGGATTATATCCTTACTCATGAATTCGTACATATCAAAACTTCCGATCTATTATTGAAATGGCTGTTGATGACGGCTTTGTGCCTGCATTGGTTTAACCCGGCCGTTTGGATTATGACAGCGCTTGCGAACAGGGATATTGAACTTGCCTGCGATGAAACAGTAGTGAAAACTTTCGGCGAAACCATAAAGTCATTATATGCGCTAACGCTGATCGAACTGGAAGAAAAAAAATTCCGGCTAGCGCCTCTCGCGAGCGGATTTAGTTTGAGCGCTACCGAAGAGCGCATTATTTCTATTATGAAAACTAAAAAACATAACCGAACGGGTTTATTCATCGCTGTGCTTTTGATTATGCTTACGGCAGTTGTGTTTACTACGGAAGCTTCGGTAACCGCACCCAATTTAGTAGGAAAACCATTGGAAGAAGTTCAACAAATTTTGGAAGACAATAATTTAACCTATATCATTCAACAAAACTAATTATTGCTTTGCTGAGCCAATTCAATACAAAAGGAGGTATTTTATGAAAAAGAAAATTTCGTATGTACTTATTTTGGCATTGTTAATGGCATTTGTTTTGACATCAGGGGTATCGGCAGCAGGCGAAATAACAGATGACCATCAACATCTTGTGCCAACTATTTTTATGACGGAAGACCAATTTGCACAATTGGACGTTGTAAAGGCTGGTGAGGTAAGTACGCGTATCACGTCCTGTTGCGACCAACGGCCGAGTTTTGCGTGGTCGCTCCTTTATACCATTCACGTATATCCTTCGGGAGGCGGGTTATGCCAAGCCGTGAATTACTTCGGCAACAAGTACTGCATTTATTGCGGCACCATTTGGGAATCGAATGTGATGTATAAGCAGACCGGCGGATGCGGTTCGTATCATTAAGCTGAATGATGTCTTTAAATCAAAGGAGCGCGGCATAAACCGTGCTCCTTTTCAATATCACTATTTGTTTGTTCGTATGCCGGTGGCATTGATGATATCAGCCAAGTCTTCCCATTTATTGAGAGAGTATAAATGAAGCCCATCTATACCGGCATTCATATATTTATAAATCTGCTTAATGGTGTAGTCTTTTCCCGCTTTTTTGAAATCCTCGGGATTGTCTCCGTATCGGCCGATGATTTCGGCTAAGTCTCTCGGTAGTGCACTTCCGTTCATAACGGCCATGCGAATGGTCGGGTCTTTTTGCAAAACGGGCATTACACCCACATCGATCGGCATCCAAACGCCTGCTTTGCGAATGGCATCCACCCACCATTTATAATTATCTACATCATGGCAAAGCTGAGTCATGATATATTCCCCGCCAGCGTCCTGTTTTACGCGCAAATGCGCGATATCCGCTTCATAGGAATCCGCCTGAAAGTGTTTTTCGGGATTGCCTGCAACCGCAATGGTAAATTCGGGAAAATTTTCGCTGATAAATGCAACCAGTTCGTTGGCATAAGCGAAATCTCCGCCCGTGCCTTCCTGCCCTTTGGGATAGTCTCCTCTGAGCGCTAAGATATGATTGACGCCGATGTCGAGATAACCTTGCAATTCGGCCTTGATTTTTTCCTTGGAATTACCTATGCAGGTAAAATGGGTGACCGCGACCGCTTTGCCGCTGTCCTGAATCGATTTGCAGATTTCTACGTTTCTGCCGGCGTTGGTTCCTCCTGCGCCGTAGGTGCAGCTGATGAAATCCGGGCTGAATTTATATAATTGTTCCAATGTATCCAGCAGCGGTTCAATGGGCTGTTCGGATTTCGGCGGAAAAACCTCAAATGAAAATGACATTCTTTCGTCCATAATATCGGTTACTCTCATAATGTCCTCCTGTTTTCTTTTTAGATTATAATTATTATAATCTTTTTAACATTATTATTATAAAAGTTTTGTTAATTAATGTCAACTTTGCGGGAAATAATGCTGGTCTTGTAAAAAACAGTATTACCAAAACTTTTTACTTATTATAGCCAAAAGAATGATTTACAATTCCAATCAAAAAAATATATAACTTAACTTTTTTTGTCATTTGCAGCTTGAAATGATATAATCAATTAGATTGATATTATTAACCATAAAGGAAAAACCGATGATCATATTAAAATCGGAATCTGAAATTGCTCGCATGCAAGATGCCGGCAAATTGCTTGCGTCCTGCCATAAAAATATTGCGAAGATGATCAAACCCGGGATCACAACGCTACAAATCGATGATTTCGTAGAAAAATTTTTGTTTAAAAATGGCGCAAAACCCGAGCAAAAGGGTTATAAGGGTTATCGGTTTGCAACCTGCGCATCCGTCAATGATGAGATCTGCCACGGATTTCCAAGGAGCGAAAAACTTAAGGCAGGCGATATCGTAACGGTCGATATGGTCGTAAATCTAAACGGAGCTCTCGCGGATTCGGCATGGAGCTATGCTGTCGGTACCGTTTCCGAGACAGCCGCGCATTTGATGAACGTCACGCATGCTTCGCTGTACAAGGGTATAGAAGCCGCTGTGATCGGCAATCGTATCGGTGATATCGGATATTTGATACAGACCTATGTTGAATCGGAAGGCTTTTCTGTAGTTCGCGAATTTACGGGTCACGGAATCGGCCCCTCTATTCATGAGGAGCCCGTTGTTCCGCATTACGGCAGCCCAGGAAAGGGATTAAGGCTGATGGAAGGCATGGTCATTACGATAGAACCGATGGTCAACGAAGGCAGCTGCTATCTTAAGATAGACGACAACGAATGGACAGCGCGAACCGCTGACGGCAAATTATCGGTTCAATATGAACATACCATCGCTATAACTAAAAACGGGCCGTTGATTTTAACCCGTCAATAAAATTATTTTTGAAATCTGACAGTAGAAGTCCGCCCTTCCTGCTATGTGCTCCATTCATTTAATTTGCATTTTAGATACAAAACTCCCGGCTGTTTAGCCGGGAGTAATTTTTATCGGATTTATTTTGGTGAATATTTTCCTTTATTTCAGATACAAACCCGCAAGGTTCATATCGGTATCAAATGTAATGGTATAGGTTATGGAATTATTTTTGTATTTTACCTTGATTACTGCGGTGGCGTAGTCTTTTTTAGTGTTTTTATCCTGTGAACCTACTACCGTCACGCCTTCCACTTCTTCGTATGCACCCGCTGCATCCGGTACGGCATAAATCTGGCTGAGAACGTCGTCTGTCAGCGCAGTTTTTAATTCGGCTGCGCAAATTGCCAGCATAGCGTCCGTATCATGATCGTTGACCATTTCAACCACGTTTTGTGCGGCTTTTTCCACTTCGGTTTCGTCGAAAGCACTTGCGAGTTTTTGTCCGCCGCAACCGACGATTAAGGTAACGCTCAGCAGCAACACTGCTCCGATCAAACTAATTTTCTTCTTCATTTTTTACTCCTTTAATTTTCAAATAATATCTTCGTGACAACATAGTATAAATAATCAACATCGCGGTCATCACGGCGAACCCGGCTTCGATGGCGGGAACGCTCCAATGATAATAACTAAAGAAAATGATCGAGGAATCAACAGCCCCGTGCGCCAAAATTGCGATAATCAAATAAAGCCATTTCTTATTATTCTGAAATCCGTTCCAGACGATCACGGAAAACGAAATATGCATAAGAATTGCCAACGCCCTTTCGACAAAGCCCCAGGATAAATCCAATAGGCTGTATCCCGCAAATAAAGGCGGAAGTAGAATCAAACACGCTTCCATCAATCCGTGCCCAAACCCGAATATCACCGGTTGTGAAAAGGCGCTTTTGTTGGGTTTTATTAAAAATAGTTTAAAAATAAACCGAAAGGTTTCTTCGGCGATGCCGGCGGTAAGCGCGATGATGCAACCGGACAAAATAGGATTCAAATACGAAAAAGCCGTAAACCATGTTGTGAGCTGCACTGCTGACAATAGCGGCAGCCGTATCAGCGGCTGAGAAACAAAAAAGCAGATTGCACCCAACAGAAACCATAACAGATATCGAAAATATTTGTTGCGCATTTCTTCACCTTCTGTTACAAAGATTGAACTTATGTGATAACCTTATAATAGATTGTAAAATTTGTCAACTACTCATTATCGAAACCAACCTTTTTTAATGATTATATAAGCAGGAGAAGTTATGAAAAATCCATTTACTCGAATGATTTGCAAATCAGCATTTACATCCAAACCGTTGCCGATGATCTTTTGTGTTTTATTCGGAATGTTGATGGGCTTAATTTCTAAGATGTTCGACAGCGTATCTCTGATCGGGGACATAACCACTGAGCTTGGCATTTGGATTCTTCTGGCCAGTCTGATCGCTGCCTTCAGCCGTTCTGCAAAAGCGGCGGCGCTGCATGTATTTTTGTTTTTTGCATCCATGCTCACTGTTTATTATCTTTATACGCTAAAGCTGTTCGGTTATTTCCCTTTCTATGTATTTATGCGGTGGATGGTCATTGCGGTATGTTCGCCGATTTGCGCATGGATGATTTACCTTTCACGCGGTAAAAATATCGCAGCCGTAATTTTTGCATCTTTACCCGTGTCGTTATTGCTTGCGCAGGGCTTCAGTTTTTTCTATACCTTTTCGTTGGTGCGGGCCTTTGATCTGTTTTCAGCACTGATACTGATCCTCTTGCTGCCCGCAAATTCGAAAAACCGAATCCTTGTTTTTATGCTGGCCGTCGTTCTTGCTTTTTTGTTAGTCAAATTTCATGTTATTTCGATGATTTTCGGCGGTCTATGATTTTGAAAGAAGAAAAAATTGAATTATTTTGTCGTTTATGATATAATGAAAAAACGATACAAATTTTTATGATAGGATCGGGAGGATTAAATGCAAGGATTTGAACATATTTTTCAACCACTAAAATTCGGTAAACTGACCGCAAAAAACAGGATCGAGGTTTCTCCGGCCGAACCGATGCTGGCATCCAAAGAAGGCTATGTCACAGAACAATTCATTGCCTACACCGCAGCCATGGCAAAGGGAGGCGCGGCCATCGTAACCATCGGCGACAGCCCGGTGAACGAAGAATACGCATCGCATGCCCGTTACGTCATCAACCTTGCCGACAAATATACTGTGCACGGTTTGGTACATCTTGTGGATGCGATCCATCGATACGGCGCGCTGGCTTCCATCGAACTCAATTTGCGAGACGAAGTTAATCTGCCTGCCGATTATACCAAAGAACAGATCAAGCAAATCATCAACGATTTCGCAGTTTCGGCATATCACTGCAAACGTGCTGGTTTTGATATGATCATGCTGCATGGCGGCCACGGACATGTCGTTGCCGCCTTTTATTCTCCCGTGATGAATAAACGCACGGACGAATACGGCTGCGATACCATGGAAAACCGCTGCCGCTTTGCCAATGAGCTGATTGACGCCGTACGCGAACAGATCGGCGAAGATATGGCCATCGAATACCGTATCAGCGGCGACGAGCTTACAGAAAATGGCGTGGGCGTCGAAGAGGCCGTTGCGTTTACCAAAAATATTCAACATAAGATCGATCTCATTCACGTTTCCGCCGGAAGCCTGTATGACCCCAGAACCGTCGCATACATGATCCAGCCGACTTTTATCCCGATGGCGACGAATGTTCATCTTGCCGAACGTTTCAAGCAGGAGCTGGACATCCCGGTCGTTACCGTAGGCTCCTTTAATCTTCCGCTTGCCGAAGAAGCGGTGGCGGCGGGCAAAGCTGATATGGTAGCCATGATCCGTACGATCATTGCCGATCCGGAAGCCGTAAACAAGGCAAAAGACGGCAGAGCGGATGATATCCGTCCGTGTATCCGCTGCACCCTTTGCACCGGGGAAGGAAATCCCCATGCCATGCCGAAGCCAATCAGATGCAGCGTCAATCCCATCGTCGGCAGGGAACCGCAATTCCCTGCCATAGCCAAAGCGGAGAAAAGCAAAAAGGTAATGATCGTCGGCGGAGGATGCGCGGGACTTGAGGCGGCGCGTTGGTTATCCTTAAAAGGGCACAAACCGGTGATCATCGAAAAGGATAATGAGCTTGGCGGCACCTTGATCGAAGCCTCTGCAAATCCCATTAAATCCGACATCAAACGTTACTATGAATGGGCAGTGCGATCGGTCGAAAACGATCCGAATATAGAAATCAGAAAAAATACAGTGGCAACGCAAGAACTTATCAAACAGGAAAATCCCGATGCTTTGATCATTGCCGCCGGCAGCTCGCCTATTATCCCAAATATCCCGGGAGTCGATAAACCGCATGTGGTTTTGGCCACCGATATCGATATGGGCATTGCAAAAGCGGGCAAAACCGTAGTACTGGCCGGCGCCGGCATGACGGGTACTGAGACCGCCGTCACTTTAGCCCAAAACGGACATGATGTAACCGTGATCGACATGCTGACGATCGCCGAAATCGATGCCAAAGGATTATCCAGCAGGGCCGTGGTTTCTTCCCTTCGAGGAATGTCGGTTAAAGCAGGCGTTAAAGTTATCGAGAAGGTCAAACTTGTAGAGGTGACGGACAGCGGAGCTGTCATAGAAAAAGAAGACGGAAGCAAAGAAACGCTGCCATGCGATACGCTGGTGCTATCGCTTGGGGTCAAGCCCGAATCAAAAACCGCGAAAGAACTTTCCGGGATCATTAAAGATACCTTTGTGGTAGGCGACTGCAATAAAGCAGGCAACATCACATCAGCCGTGAGAGAAGGCTTTTATGCCGCTATGAATATCGAATAATTAAAAACGTCAATACTATTTCATTCAAGTTGAATAAAAAGGCCCCAAGGCAAGGCGCATATAGTGCTCATAATTTATCAGTCTGCCTCACTGTGTTACTATGAGCGGTTTGCAACACAGTATAGCGATTAGGGATGGACTGGCAGAGATATGCAAGCAAGAATGAGTTTTATGAGGCACAGCAAGCTAAGTAACCAACTATGTTTTCGGAGCATGTGATTTGCGGTTCGGGTCCTTCAACAGATTAACATCTTCGCTTTGGCGACGATGTTTTTTGTTTACTGAAATTTCCGTTTGCTGTATAATGATAACGTATCAAGGAGGAGAAGAATGATCAAGATTTTGATACCCGGCAGAAGTGAATTATTGATTAAGCATATTGTTTTTGATTTTAACGGTACTCTGGCAACCGAAGGTAAACCGGATGAACCGGTCAAAGAATTGCTTACAGAATTAAAAGAGTATGCAAAAATCCACATACTTACAGCAGACACTTACGGAACAGCCGAGAGTGAGTGTGAAAAGCTCGGCGTATTATCGGTTACTTTGAGCGGTGAGGAATGCGGTAAGGCAAAAAAAGACTATGTCGAGAAGCTGGGCATTCAGCATACAGCCTGTGTCGGCAACGGGGAGAATGATGTGCCGATGTTTGAAATTGCCGTTTTGTCCGTGGCCGTCATCGGAAACGAAGGCTGCTGTGTAAAAGCGTTGAATGCTGCAGACCTAGCGGTAAACCATATCCGGGATGCTTTGTTGCTGTTTATAAATCCCGCTCGTTTAAAAGCCTCATTAAGAACATGAAATGTCTATGAATATTAAATACTTTGTAAAAAAGAACGATAAATAAATCGTAAGTGAAAAAATATATTATAGTGGTGATGATTTATGGAATGCTTATATCTGTCACGATGCATTTTTTATAATGACAAAATGCCGATGGATCAGGGCATTGGCGCTATTTATAAAAAGAAATACTGCTTGGGAAATCATGAGCAATGCGCCCGCTATATCGCTGTGGAGAAACTGGGTCAAGTGCCTGACAATCTGTACCCGAATATGCATGATATCGCTTTGGCATTGATCCAAGATTCGAAAGCCGAGCAATAATCCGGATCGGACGTGAATTCAAATGGATGTTTTTATTGCCAGGCAGCCTATTTTTGACCGTAATATGAAAATCTACGGCTACGAATTGCTATATAGAAAAAGCAGCGAAAATTTTTTCTCTCCCATCGATGACGACCAAGCTACCACAGAACTGCTCAATAATGCTTTTATGGTATTGGGTTTAGGCGATCTGACGAACGGCTCGAAAGCCTTTATTAATTTTTCCAAGGAACTTATTGACAGCGATGTGGCTTTACTTCTGCCGAAGGATAAGATTGTAGTAGAGGTTTTGGAACGCATGGAAGCGACACAGGCAACCGTGGATGCCTGTGTGAGATTAAAAGCTTTGGGATATAAAATCGCATTGGATGATTTTATTGTCACCGAAAATGTTTTACCTTTGATCGATTCTGCCGATATCATCAAAATTGAGTATTCATCGATGAGCTTGGATGAACAGCGTGCATTGATCAAGAAGTACGGGCAAACAGTGAAATTTTTAGCCGAGAAAATAGAAACAAGAGACGAATATTCCAAAGCTTTTGATTTGGGTTACGATTATTTTCAAGGGTATTTTTTCAGTAAACCCGCGGTGATCAATGCAAAGGAGATCATTCCTTTAAATATCAATCTGTTTTCTGTAATAGAGGAGCTCAATAAAAATGAGCCTAATTTTAAAGTGATTTCCGAAATCATAGAGCGGGATCTGGGGTTATCCTATAAGCTGCTGATGCTGGTGAATACGATCCATATGCAGGCGAAAAATTATATCCGTTCGATCCCTCATGCTTTGTCGTATATGGGGATAAAGGAAATTTATCATTGGTCTTCCATTGTTCTGCTTAAAGACATCGAAAGCAATGAGAATACTGAACTCATAAAGATTTCTCTGGTTCGGGCAAAGCTGATGGAATTGCTGGCTTCGGAATTGCATTTGCCCAACGAGAAATCCGAATTTTTCTTTACGGGTATGTTTTCTTATATCGACATATTGCTAAATAAAGATATGAAATCGGTGCTTACGGGTCTGCCTTTTGCGGATGATGTAAAAAAGGCTTTGCTGGGCTATAAAAATATACACCGGCAGCTGCTTGATTTTTTAAATGATTTTGAAGCGGGAAAATGGGACGGCATTCAGGGAAAGTATCCGATCAATTTAATTGGCGCCGATCGATTTATGGAATTGTATATCGACTCGTTGAAGTGGGCAGATAAATTGAAATACTGATCAATCGTTACCGATAAAAAGAAGGAGTGACCTTCTTTTTATCGGCTTTTCAAAAATAAGGACGCATATGGTAAAATAAAACAAAAAAACAAATAGTGCAACTGTGAGGTGGCTATGAAAAGAAAGTATAAAATCAAATTAAACAAAAAACGATTTAAAAAAACGCTGGCTGTGCTCATAGTGCTTATTATTGTTTCATTTCTTGTCAAGCCCGCCGTCAAATGGATCGTTAAATCTGATTTGTTTGATAAAACCGAGATCACCTACACCCTAAGAAACGGGATCTCTTTGCCGGATGTAAAGGCTGGTGAAACCATTGTTTCTTTTTTTAAGACATACTATACCGCACTTTCAGAACTTGAAACCAAAGATCTCACAGCGTATTTCGCCATGGATCAAAGCGAGGGGTATGAAAGCGCCCTCATCAATCAGGCTGCGCTGGATTATTTGCTGGCTTATCGCGTGGCGGGCGAAACCGATCTGACCTTCAAAAAATGTACTTTCGGCATTACCTATAAAGATGCGGAAACTGACGATAACGGTAATTTAACCATTCTTTTGCTTTTGGACGAAGCGATTGACTTTACGATGCTAGAGGATATCACTTCTTATATGTGCGGAGCCGAGCATCAATTTATCCTAAAGAAAACAGACGACGGCTACAAAATCACAAGCCATACCGTTGAGGAATCGTCGTATATGACTATTGACGAGGCCTACAAGTATGCTAAGGAAGCTGATAAAATCTATACCAATGAACAGATTAAGGCTTTGATCGATGATAAACTATCAAAAGCGGTTTCTTCCGCGCAGCAATATCTTTCTGCATATAAAAACGCTAAAATGGATTTCAACACAAATCCTTTGAATTATTCCATAAAAAAGGAGGCATCTCATGATTTTGACCGGGAAGATGCCGTACTTTACGCAAACAAATGGGTAGGGCAGGATCAAGTCGTAAGAAATGAGGATCAATGGTTTGTTTATGACAGTTATGGCGGAAACTGCTGTAATTATGTTTCTCAATGCCTTTATGCAGGCGGCATACCCATGGACATCAGCGGATCTCAATTGTGGAAATGGTACGGAGATACGCCCGACAATACCACTTCATCCAAGGGCCGATCAAGGGCATGGACCGGCGTCGGAGATTTTTATGACTACTGCAAAAATAATGAGGGATTCGGTCTTGCTGCCGAAGTCGGCGTAAATTTATATTCCGGCAGCGCCGGCGACGCCATTGTCATGACCTCAGGAGAGGAATGGTCCCATGTGGTGATCATTACACAGGTTATCAAAGATCAAGACGGAAAGGTCGTGGATTATTTAATTAATTCCAATACATCGGATCGCAATAATTATCCCCTGAGCGCTTACGGCACTAACCGTTTAGAACTGATCAGGATCATCGGTTGGAACGACTGAAGCTTTTTGATATCTAAATTTTACCAATCTATAGCGGCTGCATAAATCGGTTTTTTAAGGAAAAGGTGGGAAAAATAGCCGTCATGGAGGTAAAAATGAAAAAAACAGCAGCTTTTATTATCATACTCTCAATGATCTTGTTCCCAGGCGTTGCGTATGCGCAGACGGAAACGTACACGGTAGTCAAAGGGGATTCGATGTGGAGGATCGCCGTTAAATATGAAATCGGCATATCGGAACTCATCAAAGCCAATCCCCAGATCAAAGATCCAGCGCTGATTTATGTGGGACAAAAAATCACAATTCCGGAAGGCGCTCCGCTCCAATCTTTTGAGGATGAAGTCATACGGCTGATCAATCTGGAGCGTACCAACCGAGGCATACCCGCGCTCAGCAAAAACTGGCAGCTTGCGAGAGTCGCGCGGTATAAATCCCAAGACATGATCGATAAAAATTATTTTTCTCACACTTCTCCGACATACGGTTCGCCGTTTACCATGATGCAAAGCTTCGGGCTGAAATTCTCGGCAGCGGCGGAAAATATTGCCTACGGCCAAAAAACGCCGCAGGAAGTTGTTAACGCATGGATGAATTCTTCGGGCCATAGGGCCAATATTCTATCTACATCCTATACCCAAACGGGTGTCGGGGCAGCCAAAAAAGCCAACGGTACGCTTTATTGGACCCAGATGTTCATGAATCCCTATTAATGCAAAAAGGATCGAGTGATCGATCCTTTTTTTGAGGAGAAAAAAAATTAAAAAATTATTGTTTATTTAGGGTCTCGGCTCCCTTGTCTGTTATAATAAAGTATAAAGCTTAATGTAATCTTAAGTAGTAACTTTAAAATCGATTTTTATGAAATTAAATAAATAAAAAGAGGAGTTGACAAGACATGGATCATTTACAACATGCAATCGAAAATTTTAAATGCGGCTATAACTGCGCACAATCCGTGTTTGCGGCCTTCGGAGATGTCACCCAAATACCGAAGGATACAGCACTGCAGCTGTCATCCTGCTACGGCGGGGGCATCAGCGGAACCAAGAGCTTTTGCGGCGTTTTATCCGGAGCGCTTATGGTGCTGGGAAAATGCTACGGCAATTCGGAGCAGTGGACGGCAGAGCAGAAAAAAGAATTTTATGCGGAAATGCGTTCCTTTCTTGATGAATTCAAAAATATTTACGGGACTACCGACTGTTCGGTGCTAGAGGACAACGCAAAAAACTTTGTCGGCGAAGATGACGAAGAGTTCTTTAAGCAAAAGCCTTGTTCGGTTTATGTGCAAAGTTCTGTAAAATTGATCGATCAATATTTGGCAGAGCATCCGTCTAAATCAATAATTAATAAAGGAGAAATATTATGAAAAAATTCAAATGCAGCGTATGCGGTTATATCTATGATCCGGCTATCGGTGATGCCGACGGCGGAATCGCTCCGGGAACTGCTTTCGAAGATATATCTGCGGATTGGGTTTGTCCGGTTTGCGGCGCTTCCAAAGAAGAATTTGAAGTTGAGGAATAATTGATTTTTTACCGCATCTAATTAGGAATGGAGGGTGTTTTATGGCTATAGTAGAAGTTGTAAAATATAACGGCAACCCAAACGTATTTGCGTGGAAATATCCGAGCGAAGAATTGGGTACTTGGACTCAATTGATTGTCAACGAATCGCAGGAAGCTTTGCTTTTTAAAGGAGGGCAGGCACTGGATCTGTTTTCAGCAGGCAGGCACACGCTCGAAACCGCAAATATTCCTATATTAAACAAAATTATCAACCTGCCTTTTGGCGGACGTTCACCGTTTACCGCCGAAGTGTGGTACATAAACAAGATCCATTCTTTGGATATCAAATGGGGAACTCCGACACCGATCCAACTGCAAGATCCGAAATATAAAGTTTTTATTCCGATCCGCTCCTACGGACAATTCGGAATCAGGGTGGAGGATTCCAGAAAATTTATAGCTAAGCTTGTCGGCACTATGCCGGTTTTTGACAAGGACAATTTGACGAGATATTTTAAGGGGCTTTATTTAACCAAAGTCAAAGATGTCATTTCTTCTTATCTTGTTAAAAAAGGCGTGAGCATACTCGAAATTAACGCATACATAGAGGAAATATCCGAATATTTAAGGGAGCGCATGGTTCCGGTTTTTGAGGAATACGGCATAAGTTTAGTCAACTTTTATGTCAATGACGTCAATTCGCCGGAAGATGATTCTGCTGTCAAAAAATTAAAAGAGGCTCTTGCGAAGCGCGCTGAAATGGATATCGTCGGATATAACTATATTCAGGAACGTTCTTTTGATACGCTTGAAGGCGCTGCGACAAATCCGAACGGAGGACAATCCGGCATCATGGGCGCAGGAATCGGCCTTGGCATGGGAGTAGGTATCGGCGGAGCCTTCGGAAATCAGGTCGGAGGCATTACACAAAACCTTAATACAAAAAATATGAAAAAATGTCCGGCGTGCAATATGGATATCGAAACCGATAAAAGATTTTGTTCATTTTGCGGACATGACACGCAAAAAATAGATTCTTCGGATACGACCTTATGCAGCCAATGCGGCACCACCTTTTCTAAAAAATCAAAATATTGTCCCGAATGCGGCAATCCCTACAATCCATGCCCTTATTGCGGTTCTGATATGTCCGACGATGAAACAAAATGCAGAGTATGCGGTAAGGAAGCGGGAGCGAAATGTTCTAAATGCGGAGCCGTGATAGATCAAAAAGCAAAATTTTGTCCCGAATGCGGAGAATCATTGGTAAAAACCTGTCCGGAATGCGGATCTGCACTCAGCGGTAATCCAAAGTTTTGCCCGGAGTGCGGTAAAAAGCTTTAAAAGGGAAGGGATTTTGTATGAAAAAAAGCGGTTTTAAAATATTTCTGATTTTGATTGCATTATCGATTATTGCAGCATCGGTTGCTGTTTATTACCTATCGGATATACAGAAAACGCAAATTAATTCGTACGCTTTTCGATTTGTGCTGTTCGCTGAATTTATTTTTTTTACCGGTATTGGCTTGCTTCAAAGCGCGCCTGAAAAATTTACCGGCATTTACGCAAAGATTGGGGTACCCGTAACTTTATTTCTTTATTTTGTGACCACATTGGGACTTTCGTTATTAGGAACCGGATTACATGTAAAAACATTTATTTTAATACAGATTATCTTCCTATGTATCGCAGTTTTATTGATTCTGTTATTTGTGTTTGCTGCTCAAAATATTCACAAAAAGCAAGCCGCCATAAAAGAACAAGGCAGAGATTTGCGGATGGTTGAAAGTATGTTATTTTCATTAAGCAATAATGAAAAATACAAATCATTCCACCAATTTATTGACCCGATTTATGAAACAATCCGTTATTTTGATCCTACTGCATCAACAGAAATTGATGATGATATTACCAATCGTGTTTTTTATCTGCAAGAAATAACAGAAAAATCCAATGTTACGGTTATCGAGGTTTTATCGATTTGCAAAGAATTGACAGCTCTTTGTGAACAGCGTAAATTAGCAAGTTCCCAGATTAAAAGAGGGGGTTTTTGATTTTGAGTTCAAAGGCGACGGTTATTGCAAATAAAATTGTCGGAAAAATTTTAAGTATAATCGGTTACGCTGTCGGGTCAATTTTCTTATTGATCTTTATTATAGGCATTACGGACCAAACAATGACAGCGAGCGAAAAAACTCCGGCTCTTATTTTATGTATTACATTTATCATTACAGCACTTTTATTGATCCGTAAAGGGGCAAACATCAAACACACTATCCATCGATTTAACAAGTATGTGCGTTTGATTTCCGAAGAGCATATGAATTATATCGGAAAAATCGCCGAAAGTACGTTGCAATCGGTCGACTTTGTAAAAAACGATCTGCAGAAATTAATCGATAAAAAATATTTTGTCAACGCCTATATCGATGCTAACCTCAATGAAATCATTATCGGACATCGATATGACCAATCTTCACAGGAAAATATTCAGTCCAATCTTTCTTCTGCAGAATATGAATCCATTCGGTGTTCCGGCTGCGGAGCCGTTACCAGTGTTCCAATAGGAACTTCAGCAGTTTGTGAATATTGCGGAGCTCAACTAAAATAAGGCAGCGAAAAATCGCTGCCTTTATTTTTTTGATTACCTAACCTG
Organism: Eubacteriaceae bacterium; assembly: GCA_036833715.1. Taxonomy (GTDB): domain Bacteria; phylum Bacillota; class Clostridia; order Eubacteriales; family Anaerofustaceae; genus JBGMEA01. Next base: position 15,741 of record DAITPG010000023.1, read on the forward strand.
ATTTACATTTTTGGCCTGCCATGTTCGTATAATGCTCGATAGCGTGAAGCAAATAACAAAGTAGGTAAGCGCTATTGTACCGTAAATAATGAAGGTTTCGGCAGTGTTCGTATATCTGCTGAGTACTACCTGCCCGCTTCTGGTCAATTCCAGAATTCCGAGCCCCGCCAAAAAGGACGTGTCCTTTATGGTTGTGATCACCTGTGACAAAAGGGACGGTATAATGCGTTGATAGCATTGCGGAAGAACAATATAAATTAATGTTTGAATGAACGTAAATCCTTGCGATCTGGCCGCTTCAAACTGGCCTGAAGAAATAGAATTGAGCCCTCCGCGGACGATCTCTGCGATGACTGACGAAGTATACAGTGTCAAGGCCAGTCCGCCCCGAACCACAACCGTGCTTATGGGTAT
>DAITPG010000024.1:0-15815 GCA_036833715.1 Eubacteriaceae bacterium
GATTTATTTTAACATCGGCTATCTACATAAAAAGCATTGCCTGCGCAGTGCTTTTTTGTTGTTGTATCAAAGTATTATAAAAAGACCTATGCTGACTGTAAAGTTTGGTAATCATACTCAACTATCTAGGATTTTTCAGTTTCTCGTTCGGCGGAGTTAAGCGTATAGATTCTGATGAAGACTGCAACTATACCCCTGCTATGTCGGACAGGTATGATGGTTCATGATAATAGATTATTGTCTTTACTGTGTTAAGCTTTTATAACGGTGTGCGTTAAGATAAATGCCGAAGAGCAGGATAAGGCTGCTCCAATACAGCCAGCTAAGCAAAATAAAGATGCCCCCGAGGCTGCCGAACAGGATGCCGTAATTGCCGAAATTGTTGACGTAATAACCGAAAGCGGCCGAGCCGAGCAGCCACAGGATCGCGGAGGTGTAGCCGCCCACATATACGTCTTTAAGGCGCAGCCTTTTATTAGGCGCGGCTGCGTAGATGATGCTGATGATCAATCCCAGCAGAAAAAAGGAAACCAGATAACGCAGATAGGTATAAAGCACCCGGTAATCGATGGCAAGCAGGCCAAAAATATAATTGAGGATCACCTGACCGAATACGACAGCGGCGAGAGAAAAGACGATCATTAAAATCAGCAGAACCGCAAATACGACGGAAGTACCCTTAAAACGGATAACGGAACGTTTTTCTTCGAAGTGATAGGCGCGGTTGGATATTTTCATGAATGTGCTCGTTCCGATGGATATAAAATAAATGCCGGGAAGGATCGTGATGAGGGTAAAGCCGGAAGAGTTGATGATCTCTGCAAGGATGGATTCCACGGTTTTAAATGCCTGCTGCGGCAGCATAAATTTCAGATAGCTGTAAATTTCCTGCACGGGAATGGTCAGCCGCGAAGCGATCGTGATGGTAAACATGATGAGCGGTATAATGGCCATAATAAAGGAATAAGATAATTGCGAGGCGCCGGTATAGATTTCGTCATTGAAAAGGATGCCGAAGGTCTTTTTAAAGCCTTTCAGTTTTTCCGTATGTGCATTTTTCACTACAAGACTCCTTATCGGTTTATTAGTCCGGGAATGATTTTTCTTCTATTTTCTGCCGATGGACAATATATATGAGTATAAAAGGCAGAGATAAAAGCGGGTTATGTTTGTAACCGTATAGCATTTGGGAATAAATGGCGCTGTTTCTATTATCTTACCACATTTCCGTTTGATTTGCAGTCAAAACCTTGCTTGCATCAAAAATTCTGCCGATTCCGAAGGTGGTTTTATGGATAACGTATCAAAGGATTTTCATAAGGTGGAAATGACCTCCCGCAACGAGCTGCGCGTAAGCGGAGTGAGCGATGTTCACAGCTTCAATGAGGAAGGCGTACTGCTGGAAACTTCCCTGGGCATCCTGACGGTAGGAGGCATGAATCTGCGCATCACCAAGTTGAGCCTCGACCAGGGCGAAGTAGCCATCAAGGGTGATATCGACACGCTGATGTACAATGACGACGAAGGCTTTTCGCAAAAAAGCAAAGGGCTTTTTTCAAAATTGTTCAAGTAAGAGCGTTTTATGAGCGACAGCAATATCGTAAATTTAGTTTCGTTTATCCAGATGGTGTACGGAGGGCTTGCCATCGGTTTTTGCTATGACCTTGTTGATTTTGTATTTTATGCCATCGCGAAAAAGAGGCATCTTTCCGACATCGTTTTCTGGGTGTGCACCTTAATGATCGCATCGACCGTGTTTTTTTATGCCGCCGACCTATCTCTGCGGCTTTTTCTGCTTACCGGGCTCATTGCGGGCTGGGGCTTATATTTTCTTGCGATTTCTCCGTTCATACAGTGGATATTTGAACGCATCGGCATTTTTTTTGAAGTTTCCGCCAATGCAGTTGCAAAGCCTGTAAAAAAGGCATACCGCTGGGGCAGAAAAAAATATGAAAGGGAGATCCTTGCCGTCAAGCGCGGAGCAAAAAATATTATAAATCTACCAAATTCGATAAAAAAGGTATATAATAAATACAGCAAGTATTTTATCGGAAAACGGAGACAGGAACATGAGCAAGCAAAGCAGGAGGAGACGCGATAAAAAACAGAAGACGTCTTCGACGACGCTGATCATCGTACTGATTTTGATTACCGTTCCCTTTATTTTCAACGCCATCAATTTTGAGCTGCAAAAGGCAAAACTCGAGAGGCGCAAAAGCGAACTGGTGGCGCAGATCAGCGATGAGGAAGAGAAAAAGCAGCTTTATATTGAAGAGCTGGGCAAGGTAGGCACGCCCGAGTATTACGAATATCTGGCGCGCAAATATCTGGGATATATTTATCCCGACGAAAAAGTAATGATCGTGGTCGATCCGAAGCAGGACAAGCAGTGATCGGCTTTGAAAGGTTTTGACATATGCTGTTTGACACACACGCACATTTGACCGATAAGGCATTTGACCCGGACAGGGAACAGATCATCGGCGAACTCATCAAACTTAACATGGCAGGCGTAATCAACTGCGGCTATGACGCGCCGTCATCCGAATTTTCGGTGCGGCTTGCCGAACAATATGATTTTATGTTTGCGGCCGTGGGGATGCATCCTCATGACGCAAAATTTTATAATGACGCTTTCGAGCAAAAAATAAAAAACTGGCTGGCTCACCCCAAAACCGTGGCGCTCGGCGAGATCGGTCTGGATTTTCATTATGACCATTCGCCGCGCGACGTGCAAAAACAGGTGTTCATCCGTCAGCTTTTTACTGCCGGTGAGTTTTCCGTACCCGTGATCATTCATTCCCGCGAGGCATCGGAAGCCACTTATGATATTTTAAAAAGCGAAATGAAAAGCGAACGCGCGGGTGTTTTGCATTCCTTTTCACAGAGCACCGAAATGATGAGAAAATATCTTGATCTGGGCATGTATTTTTCGATCTCGGGTCCCGTTACTTTTTCAAACGCTAGCAATCTGCGTGAGACCGTGCGGTATATCCCTGCGGACAGGCTTTTTATCGAAACGGACTGCCCGTACCTTACCCCTGCGCCGTACCGCGGCAAACGCAATAATCCCGCCTATGTTCGTTATGTTGCCGAAAAGATCGGGGAGATCTTATCTATGGAATACGAAAAGGTCTGTGAGATCACTTGCCAAAATGCCAAGCGTTTTTTCGGTATAGATTAAATTTTGTTATAGCAAGAGTTTCGCGTAATGCGGGACTTTTTTTATTCGCTTTTTTTAATAAAGGCATTGATGCTGTTAAACGAAAGTATAATTTTGGTGATTTGCGCAACATCCATGTCATCGTTTTTTAACCAGTAGTAAAGAATTTCGACGATGCCGCTGGCCATATAACGGATAATATGATCTTCGTTATCGCCGTAAGTACAGTGGTTTTTTTGCAATGCTTTTTTTGTTTCGGAAAAGATGACTTTCTTGTAGCTGTTGATAAAGTGCAGATTTCCGTAAGGGTCCATCAAAGGAATGAGATATTCTTTCTGGCTGTGCATGTAATCCAGCACATGCCACACGGTTTGATCAAACTTGGCTTTTGAGGCCTCATCCGTTATCGGTACGATATAATCGGTATTTTTGCTCTGCTCCGATATCTGAGCCAGTATTTCGTCTTCGATTTCTTTGAGTACGGCATCTATATTTTCAAAATGCAGATAAAAGGTTGTGCGGTGGATATCCGCGATTTCGCAAATTTCTTTGACTGTGATATGAAAATAATTTTTGGAAGCATAAATCTTCATAAAGGAATCTTTAATCAATTTTCTTGGTTTTAAGCGATTTATTGGTTTGCATATGATTTTCCTTATCGACAAATATCTATGGTGTGTAGAATATCGACACTTCGTAGATATTTGTAGTTTCTTTTGATTATACGATAAAATATACTAAATAACAAGAGGATTTCATCCGGCCGGAAGGAAGCTCGTAACAGAAGGAGATTTAGGATGAGTGAAAAAATAAAACTCTATGAAGAAAGACTTCAACGCTTTACCAATGCCGTGGAATTAAAAGCGAATGACAGAGTACCCATTATCTCTAATATCGATAACTGGGCTTTGTTCAATTACGGTACCACGCTCAAACAGGCGAGAATGGACATGGAAGTTGAATATGCCGCATTTGCAAAGGCAAATACGGAGGCATATTTTGATGTGATATCCTATCCGGGGATCGCCAGCGCGTTAAATTTTATAATATCGCTCGGAGGCGGTATTTATCAGGAGAATACCGAAACGATACAGGTGGCTACGGGTCAGTCCGAGATCATGAATGTGGAAGAATATGATCAATTGATCAATGATCCAAAAAGCTTTTTCTTGAATGTGATCCTGCCCAGAAAAACCGGCATATTACAAAGAAGGCACCGTACAGAAAAAATTTGAAAAATTGGCATCCAGCATCGGGCTGCTATTAAAATATTTCCATGATCGGAGCGTGCTTGTTGAAAGATTTAAGCAGGAATATGACTTCCTGTGCTGGAAGCCGTTGGACCGTATATTGCGGGAGATATCCTGCTGGATTCGCTCCGCGATTTTGCCGGTTCCGTCAGCGATATCAAAAGAAGGCCGCAGCAGTTTGCGGATGCCTGCATGGCTCTGACATCGAAGTTTACGATTCCCGCCACATACGGGTCTCTTCCCTTTGCGGCAAAGGATAAATATCTGCATTTGTTTTTACATCTTCCGCCTTTCTTAAAGGTAAAGGATTTCGAAAAAGCCTACTGGCCTTCCTTTAAATTGTATGTTGAAACTTTTGCGGCGCAGGGTTACAAATTTATTATCCTGTTCGAAAAAAATTGGGAGCATTTGTATGACTATCTGCAGGAGCTTCCCTTCGGCTGCATCCTCGGCTTATTTGAGGAGGATGACCTTAGGAAGACGAAAAAAGCGCTGGGTAAAACCATGTGCATCGGCGGCGGGATCAGCACCAACGACCTTGCTTATAAAACTTCGCAGGAATGCATCGATGTCGCAAAGCGCGCCATTGATGAGATCGCACCGGGAGGCGGATTTGTTTTCTGTACGGATAAGGTGCTCAATTCCAAAAATGATGCCAAGCGTGAAAATTTGATCGCAGTCAACGAATTTGTCCGTGATTACGGCGTGTATAAATAGGAGGCGGAAATATGACTGAAATGGAACAGGTTATGCAAATGGTCAAGGAAAACATCCTTACCTTTCTGCCCAATGACCAGGCAAAAGAGGCTATGGAATATATGCTCATTTTCTTGATGCTGATCGCATAGGAACCGACAGATTAATAAAAAAGCTCCGATTGAGGAGCTTTTTTGTTCGTTTTTTGATATTATTGCTGATTCGCCGGAACCTGCTCCGAAGCATCGCGGGATAAGGAGACCTGCGTAGCGTTGTTGAGCGTGCCCGTAACGGCGATCTTGTTGTTGATTTGATATTGCGAAACGGCATTGGTGGTTTCGGAGCCGAAATTACCGTTGATCTCGGTTTCTTCCGAAATATAACCCAGCTGTTTCAATATCTGCTGATATTTTAAGATGGCATCGCCCTTTTGCCCCTGCCGATACTCCAACGGCTCGGCATTGAGCATCAGCATGGTTTTGCTGTCCAAAATGCCCGTGGCTTCCATATCCTTGGCCTGCTGGTATTTGATGACGGCGGTCTGCATGGCGGCATCCATGATATTGCTCGAGGGATACTCCAAGTAGGATAAATAATATAAGATCAGCTTATATTCGCGAATAAAAGAGGATTCGTCATTGAGATGATAGCTTTCGGCTTTCACTTCCGGCGTGTCCGCATCCTGCTGCTTGATCGTCAGCTTGTCCGTCTGCGAGGTGAATGCGTAATACATGGTTTGGTCGCTGATATTGAGCTTGTTGGAATAGGGAAAATAAAATTCAGCGTCAAACGACGCAAACAGCATCAGCACCGCGGTGACTGAAAGAATATAGATGATAACGGATTTTGCTTTGACCATAACTAACCCTCAGCTTATCGTATTGCTTGCTTTATTTTACCACGAAATAATCCCTTTGCGATAGATTGCAGCGGATATTTAATCATAAATTATTTCCTATATCCCTCATTTTATTATATAATAAAACACAAAGGCGGGATAAGTCGATGAGTTTCAGCGAAGAAGTCAAAACGTATCTTTCCAAGATCGTCGAAGAGAACCGTGCGGCCGATGAAGCTGAATTTTACGGCTTTCTGCACGGCGGCATGTCCTTGGTCATGAAAGGCAGAGGAACGCTCAATATCAAATTCGAGACAGATAACGCTGCCGTCGCCCGCAAGATCTATAAGCTCATCAAAGACCTGTTTTCCTGCGGAGCCGCTGTCACTAAGGTGGAGCGCAGCAGCTTCGGCAAAAATCATGTTTATACCGTGGATATCGAGGATTCGGCAAAATGCAAGGACATTTTGCATTATTATAATATGGATATCGGCAGCGGCTTTCATACGCAGACGGTCATTGAAAGCGGATTTGTGCCCTCGGAGGAAGAGCAGAGAGCTTACCTGCGCGGCCTTTTGCTTTCCTGCGGATATATCGCCGATCCCTTTAAAAGCTATCTTGCGGAATTTCACGTGCGCGGAGAAGATTATGCAAATTCTTTGGCTGAATTTCTTTGGGCTTTGGAAATAACCGCTCAGATCAGAGAAAAAAACAGCGAAACCGTCGTATACATCAAACGTTCCGAAGATATCAGTACGCTGCTGGCCCTGTGCGGCGCGTATGAGCATATGCTGCAAATGGAAGATAAAATGGCGATGAAGGATATGAAAAACAAGCTTCAGCGCATCGTGAACTGCGAGACCGCCAACATGAACAAGACCATCGATGTGGCGCTGGCGCAGATCGAAGCCATCAATAAAATCATTGCGGCGAAAGGGCTTGCAAGCCTGCCCGACCATTTGGTTGAAGCTGCGCAGCTGCGCCTTGACAATCCCGAAGGCTCGCTCAATGAGCTCGCAAGATCAGCCGACCCGCCCGTCAGCCGTTCGACGCTGGACAAGCGGCTGCGAAAAATCATTCAAATAGCGGGGGACTTATAAATCCTCCCGTAATCCATAAAAAGAGGTAATACGTTTTGGCACAGACAAAAAAGAAGCCGGCCTCTGCCGCAAAAAGAAAACCCGCGGCGGACAAAAAAGAAGAAACCGCGAAGAAAAAGAAAAACCAAGCGCTGCTGAAAGAAATCAAGGGCTTTGCGCTCGTTTTTATCGGCGTATTTTTGTTTTATTGTGTATTCGCCGAAAACGCAGGCGTGTTCGGAGGATTTATATCGGCGGTTCTGCTCAAATTTACGGGCGCGGCTGGGAGAGTCATCTTCTCGGGTGCCGTTCTTTTGCACGGTATTTTGCTGCTCGCGGAGTTTAAGCCGTTTACGGAGCATAAAGGCGGCACCTATCTTTATATACTTGTTCTCAATATGCTGACAGTTGCCGGTTTTTCGGACAAGTCGTTGGCAGCCTATACGCTGCTGGATGTGGATTTTTATTTTGATCTGTGGGATCATGTGACACCCGGCGGCATTCTCGGGCAATTTTTGGCCAAGCTGTATACCGGCCTTTTGTCAAGCGTCGGGGCTTGGCTTTTGGTGATCTGCATCACCATCATTTCATTCATTCTGATTTTCAGAAAAGGAATGACTGAAATGTTCAAGCCCAAAGAAAAACAGCCCAAAGTGAATAGCCTGCTCGATAAGAAGCCCTCCAAGGCAGCCGAAGGCCTCATGTACGAGATCGCCCAAAAGGACAATACGCTGTTTATCAAAAGCAATCCGTCCGCAAAAAAAGAACGCCAGAGCCGAGAAAGCTCGCCGCTGGACGATTTCGTCTTTAAAGAAACGCAGCCTGCGCAAAGTACGCAGACTCCGCCGCGGTTCAGTCCGTTAGACGCATTCACCAAAGACGAACCTTTAAAGGCATCCAAAAAGGAAGCGGAAAGCGCAAAGAAAAATGAAGAAGATATTTTTGAGATCAAAGATAAGAAGCCCGAAAAATCCGCTGATGCTCCGCTAAAAAATGCCGCGGATAAACCCGCGGCCGAAAAACCGCCCAAAAAAAGCGCCGAATATGTATTCCCGCCGGTCATGCTGCTTGACAACACCAAAAGCAAAAGCACCGGCGCCGAAAAACAGGAAATTCTATCCAATGCGGCGCATCTAGAAAAAACGCTGAAGGATTTCAGCATCGAAGCCAAGGTTGCCGAGGTGGCTATGGGTCCCACGGTCACCCGTTATGAGCTGCAGCTGCAGCCGGGCATCCGCGTAAGCAAGGTCGTCAACTTATCGGACGATATCGCCATGGCGCTTGCTGCGCAGCGCGTGCGCATCGAAGCGCCCATCCCCGGAAAATCCGCCATCGGCATTGAAGTGCCCAATAAGGAAGTTTCGGTAGTAAAGCTTTCGCAGATCCTCCAAACCCCCGAATTTGAAAATCATAAATCGCCCATCGCCGTAGCGTTGGGCAAAAAGCTTTCCGGCGATATTTTGGTGATGAATATCATCGATTTGCCGCATCTGCTGATTGCAGGCGCCACGGGCTCCGGCAAGAGCGTATGCATCAATACCATCATCATGTCGATTCTGTATCATTCCTCGCCGGAAGAAGTGAAAATGATCCTCATCGACCCCAAAATGGTCGAGCTGAATGTTTATAACGAAATACCCCATCTGCTGATCCCTGTCGTCACCGACCCCAAGCTTGCGTCGGGCGCGCTCAACTGGGCAGTGCGAGAAATGACCACCCGCTATGAAACCTTTGTGGAAAGCAAGGTGCGGGATATCGAAGGCTACAACGAAAAAATGAAGGCCGAAAAAAAGGACAAGATGCCGCATATCGTGCTTGTCATCGACGAGCTCAACGATTTAATGATGGTGTCGCCGCAGCAGGTGGAAAGTGCCATCTGCCGCTTGGCGCAGCTGGCCAGAGCGGCGGGCATCCACTTGATACTGGCAACCCAGCGCCCGTCCGTCAATGTTATCACGGGGCTTATCAAGGCCAACATCCCCTCCCGCATCGCTTTTTCGGTAACGGCTCAGGTGGACAGCCGCACCATCCTTGATATGGGCGGAGCCGAAAAGCTGCTGGGCAGAGGCGACATGCTGTACTTCGCATCCGGCATGAGCAAGCCCATTCGCGCACAATGCGCGTATGTCAGCGAGAAAGAAGTGGAACGCGTGGTGGAATTCATTAAGAAGAACCGCAGCGCCGTTTATGACGACGGCGTGATCGAAGATATCAAAATCGGCAAGGAAAGTCAGGGAGCTGACGCGCAGGGCGATGATTCCGACGACGAGCTTCTGCCGAAAGCGATGGAGATCGCCTTTGAAAAAGGGCAGATATCCACTTCCATGATCCAGCGCCGCCTGCGGCTGGGCTATTCACGCGCGGGGCGCATCGTCGATCAAATGGAGCGCAAAGGCTTTATTTCACCGCCCGAGGGCTCCAAACCCAGACGCATCCTTATCAGCTCGGACGATTATTACGCCCGGTAAAACCAGATATATAAACCCTAACTTACGGAGAATCATTTGAAAAAAGTATATTTTTTAACGCTGGGTTGTCCCAAAAATACGGTAGACAGTGAAAATATGGCGTATATGCTGCAAAAACGCGGCTATGCGATCGTTTTTGAAGCGGAAGAAGCCGATTTGATCGTGATCAATACCTGCAGTTTTATCAAAGACGCCAAGGAAGAATCCGTCGACGCGATACTGCAGGCTGCCGCATTAAAAAAGGAAAATGAAAATTTAAAGATCGTTGTATGCGGCTGTCTTGCACAGCGATACGCAAAGGAGCTTGAACGTGAAGTGCCCGAAGCGGATATCATTGTCGGTACGGGCGAGTTTTATGATCTTGCCGATATCATCGATTCCGCAACCAAGGTGCATACCGCCGATATCGACCGAAGCATCGTCGAAACCGGAAGACTGCTGTCCACGCCCTCCCACTACGCCTATATCAAGCTGGCCGAAGGCTGCGACAAGCACTGCACCTATTGCATCATACCGAAAATCCGCGGCAGGCAAAGAAGCCGCAAATTCGAGGACATCGTTTCGGAAGCGACGACGCTGGCCGAGGGAGGCGTAAAGGAGCTTATCCTCATCGCGCAGGACACCGGCGAATACGGCACCGATCTGTACGGTGAACGCGCTTTATCCAAGCTGCTGGTCGAACTGGAAAAAATCGAGCCGATCCGCTGGATACGCCTGCTGTATGTTTACCCCGAAACCATCGAAGACCGCTTGGTCGAAGTGATGTCTAAAAGCAATAAGATACTATCTTATATCGATATCCCGTTTCAGCACTGCAATGACGATGTGCTCAAAGCGATGGGAAGGCATACCACCAAAGCAGAGATCGTTGAAGTCATCCACAAACTGCGCGCTAAAATGCCGGAAATCGCCATTCGTTCAACCTTTATCACAGGTTTTCCGGGTGAGAGCAGCCAAGCCGTTGAAGAGCTGGGCGAGTTTTTAAAAGAGATGAAACTGGCCCGTGTGGGCATTTTCACTTATTCCAAGGAAGAGGGCACGCCCGCCGCTAAAATGAAAGGGCAGATCCGTCAGTCCGAGAAACAAAAACGCTATGATCGCCTGATGGCCATTCAGACGGAGGTTTCCGACTCCAATCTGGAAAAATATCTGGACAGAGAACTGGAAGTGCTTATCGAGGAGGAAACAGAGGACGGCGTGTATATCGGCAGAAGCCGTCTGGACGCCCCCGAGATCGATGGCGTTGTTTATGTTTATTCGGATACGCCGCTTTCCGTCGGCTCCTTTTACACCGTAACCGTCGATGACAGCATGGAGCATGATCTGATCGCCAAATACACGGCATAATTTTTAGCCATAACACTGCAAAGAAAGAGGAATTCCTTGCGCTATTGAAGGAATGAAGACGTAAAATGAACACAGCAAACAAGATTACGATATCCAGGATCATCCTCATTCCGGTCTACATGGTACTGATGTATCTAGAGACGCCATGGGCGGTTATCGCAGCAGGCGTATTGTTTATTATCGCTTCGGCAACCGATACCTTGGACGGCTATATCGCCCGCAAAAATAACATGGTGACCGATTTCGGAAAATTTCTCGATCCGTTGGCAGACAAGCTTTTGGTGCTGGCCGCGCTGATCCTGTTTTGCGACATGGGCCGCATCGCATCCTGGGCGGTCATTCTCGTCGTTTCCCGCGAGCTGATCATCACTTCCTTCCGCACAGTGGCTGTCATGCGAAACAAGGTGCTGGGTGCGGATGTATGGGGAAAACTCAAAACGATCTTTCAGCTGATCGCGCTGTCGGCTATGCATTTTGAAGGGCTTATCCTCGGATGGCTGCCGAAACTGCCGTTGGCTGCGGCGGTGGACGTGTTATTTTATATCTCCGTATTTTTAACGGTATTATCGGGAATGAATTATCTGATCAAAAATAAAGAAGTATTGTTTTAATCAACAAGAAAGAGTGACATTATGAAAGCGGTCATTTTAGCCGTCGGCGACGAAGTATTGCTGGGGGATGTCGTCAACACCAACGCGGCCTATCTGGCAAAACAGCTGGACGGCATCGGCATCGAAATTTTATATCATTTAACCGTCGGGGACGACGCGGCGCTACTGCGCAAAGCATTTGTAAAAGCATTTGAAAGCGCCGACATCGTGCTCACCTGCGGAGGACTCGGGCCCACCAAGGACGACCTTACGAAGGATTCCATCGCGGAGGCGATGGGTCTCACCCTTCTGCTTAATGAAGAGATCAAGGCGCATATCACCGCGCTGTTTGCCAGCCGCGGCTTTGCGCTTACCGAAAACAACTTCAATCAATGCATGATGCCGCAAGGCAGCGTGCCGCTTGTAAATACCAACGGAACGGCTCCAGGCGTATATATAGAAACTGGCGAAAAGATCGTTGCCATGATGCCTGGTCCGCCGAGCGAATTGATCCCCATGTTTGAAAACGAACTGAAACCAAAGATCATCACCAAGGTGAAAAAGGCGTTCAGCGAAAAATATTATATGACCAGCGGCTACGGCGAATCCATGCTGGAGCAGAAAATGAGGGAAACCGTACCGGAATCCGACAGCTACACGGTCAACACCTATATCACTCAAAGCGGCGTGATGGTGAAGGCTACGGGCAGAGGCGCGGATGAAGCAGCCGCGCGGCAAGAGATCGAGCGGCGGGATGCGGTTTTAAAATCCGTTTTAGGGGAGAGCTTATACAGCGAGGTCAACGAAGAATTGTGGCATTGGATTTCGAGAACGCTTATCGATCGAAATATCACGCTTTCCGCTGCGGAATCCTGCACGGGTGGGCTGTTTGCGTCATACATGACCAAATCCGCGGGCATATCCTCCGTTTTTCGCGGCGGGATCATCGCTTATGACAATGAGATCAAAATCAACGTGCTGGGCGTTTCGGCTTCCACCCTGCAGGCTCACGGAGCCGTCAGCGAACAGACGGCCCGGGAAATGGCGCTCTGCGTGCGTGAGAAGTTTAGCACCGATATCGGAGTGGGTATCACGGGTATTGCGGGACCCGGCGGCGCCACCGAAGACAAGCCCGTGGGTTTGGTTTATATCTGCGTAAATTTTAAAGGAGAAAGCAAAGTTGCGCGGAATATCTATGGCGGAAACCGCGAAATGGTGCAAAGAAGAAGCGCTCTTTCAGCGATGAATATTTTAAGGGAATTTCTTCGATAAATATTGACGCTACCCTGTGGACAGGCTATAATGAGAACAAATGTTTGAATAAAAGGAGATTACTATGGCCGACGATAAACAAAAGGCATTGGATCTTGCACTCAAAAGCATAGAAAAAAACTTTGGCAAAGGCTCTGTGATGAAGCTGGGCGAGAAAGCCGCCGTCGGCACCATGGAAGTCATATCAACTTCGTCCATCTCTTTGGATATGGCGCTGGGCATCGGCGGCGTGCCGCGCGGGCGCATCGTCGAAATTTACGGACCGGAATCTTCTGGTAAAACGACGGTAGCCCTGCACATCGTGGCGCAGGCGCAGAAAAATGGCGGCATCGCCGCGTTTATCGATGCCGAGCATGCGTTGGACCCGGTTTACGCGCAGGCTCTGGGCGTTGACATCAACGAGCTGATCGTTTCGCAGCCGGACACCGGCGAACAGGCGCTGGAGATCACCGAGGCGCTGGTACGCAGCTCAGCCATCGACGTTGTGGTCGTGGACTCCGTGGCGGCTTTGGTGCCGAAGGCGGAAATCGAGGGAGAGATGGGTGATTCCCATATGGGTCTTCAGGCAAGACTGATGTCCCAGGCGCTGCGAAAGCTTGCCGGAGCCATCAATAAATCCAACACCACGGCGATCTTCATCAATCAGCTGCGTGAAAAAGTCGGCGTGATGTTCGGCAGCCCCGAGGTCACTCCCGGCGGCCGCGCGCTTAAATTTTACGCAAGCGTGCGTCTGGATGTGCGCCGCACTGAAACTTTGAAAAGCGGCACCGATATGATCGGCAACCGCACCAAGGTCAAGGTCGTAAAAAATAAAGTGGCCCCTCCGTTTAAGACCGCCGAATTTGATATCATGTATGGCAAAGGCATTTCCCGCGAAGGCGATGTGGTCGACATGGCTGTAAAGATAGACGTGATCGAAAAGGCCGGCTCGTGGTATTCGTATAACGGCGAACGCATCGGACAGGGAAGGGAAAACGCAAAAAAGACACTGGCCGAACGTCCCGAACTCTGCAACGAGATCGAAAAAGTCGTTAAGGAAAAACTCATCGCCAAACCGATTTTAACGTACGGTTCGGATGATGACGATACCCTAGCCGAAGATTGATTCTCCTACATAAATAAATCAAGGCCGTGCAGAGCGGTCTTTTTTTTGTACTGCGGCGCTTAATATGTAAAAATAGGACGAAACGCTGCAAGGATCATCAATTTCTTGAATGAGGCATTTCTTTTTAAAGTTGTAAAATATTCGTTACAAAATACTTTTAAAAATGCAATAATATGGTATAATTACTTTATATTGAATTAGATTCTTTTTAATTGATTGATATAGTAATGCAATTTAGGTTTTGATTATTTTTTATGTTTGCTTATTGAAAATAGAATAGGAGGAAAATATGCCATTTTATGCTTATTTATTGATTATTGCGGCATTGGTCATTGGTTTTGTGCTCGGCGGCATCGTTCGTCAGCGTGCGGATGCGGATAAAGTCAATAACGCGCAGATGACTGCGGCTAAAATAGTGGAAGATGCCTTAAAAGAAGGCGAAACTATCAAAAAAGAAAAGATCGTTGAAGCAAAAGATGAAATTTACAATTCGAAAAAAGAATTTGACAAGGAAATCAAGGACAGAAGAAGCGAGATACAGCTGCTTGAAAAACGATTGATCCAAAGAGAAGAGCTGCTTGATAAAAAAAGTGAAGTGATTGAAAAAAAGGAAGAGAGCAGCAACCGAAGAGTTAAAGAAATTGAACAAAAAGAAGAGAAGCTGGAAAAATTGCACCAGCAGCAAATAAACGAACTAGAAAAAATATCGAAGTTAACATTTGAAGAAGCAAGACAGATATTGCTCGATGATGTTGAAAAACAAATATCCAGAGAAACAGCATTACTTATAAAAAATAAAGAGATCGAAGCAAAAGAAGAAGCCGAAAAGAAGGCCAGAGAGATCATCACATACGCCATACAGAGATGTTCGGCGGATCATGTGGCCGAAAGCACGGTTTCCGTCGTCAACCTTCCCAGCGACGAAATGAAGGGAAGGATCATCGGGCGCGAAGGTAGAAATATCCGAACCCTCGAAATGCTTACGGGCGTTGATTTGATCATCGACGATACGCCCGAAGCGGTCATACTGTCCGGTTTTGACCCCGTACGCCGTGAGATCGCGCGCATTGCGCTCGAAAGGCTTATTGTTGACGGAAGGATCCATCCGGCGAGAATCGAAGAAATGGTCAAAAAGGCCGAAACCGAAGTCGAAACCAAAATCAGGGAACTCGGCGAGCAGGCCTTGTTTGAAACCAATGTGATCAAACTGCATCCCGATCTTGTCAGAATGATCGGACGCCTTAACTACCGTACCAGTTACGGACAAAACGTACTCAGACATTCCATTGAAGTGGCTCATCTGGCCGGGATCATGGCCGATGAACTGGGAGCGAATTCCCGCATCGCCCGCAGAGCGGGTATCCTGCACGATATCGGAAAAGCGATCGACCATGAAGTCGAGGGTCCGCATGTGCAGATCGGCGTGGATGTGCTCAAAAAATATAAAGAGTCTCAGGAAATCATCCATGCGGTGGAAGCGCATCATAATGACGTCGAACCGACGACCGTGGAAGCAGTGCTCATTCAGGCTGCCGATGCGATCTCCGCGGCAAGACCGGGCGCACGCAGAGAAACCCTTGAAAGTTACACGAAACGTCTCGAAAAACTCGAGAAGATCGTAACGAGCTTTACGGGTGTCGAGCGCTGCTTCGCCATTCAGGCGGGCCGCGAAATCAGGATCATGGTCAAACCCGATGAAGTCGATGATTTAAAAATGGTGCATGTCGCGCGCGAGATCGCCAAGCAGATCGAAAACGATTTGGAATATCCCGGACAGATCAAAGTCAATATGATCAGGGAAACAAGGGCCATCGAATACGCCAAATAGCAGAAGCATACCGCTTGCGTCAAGGCAGATCGCCATTTTGACAAAGCGCGCAAAGGAATAAACGCCGGCAGCTGCCGGCACAGCAAGGCGGATGAATATCCGCCTTTTTTATGGAGGTTTCATTGAATATACTAGCACTCGGAGATGTATTCGGCAGACCGGGAAGAAACATCATAACC
>DAITPG010000025.1:0-15458 GCA_036833715.1 Eubacteriaceae bacterium
CCAATACGTTCTTTATTTCGCCTGTCGCATGTATGGCAGTTTCCGTCGGATAGAGATGATTGAACCGCTTGTCCGCCTCATCGGCTTCGCGCGTGACATAGAGCGTTTTTTCGAGCCTTTGCACGATGCGCGCGGTGGTGCCTTTATCTATGAGCAGAAGCTTGGATACGCAGTCCTGCGTGATGCCCGGATTTTCGCTGATAACCAGTATCACGGGATGATCTCCGGCTGCGATGTCATAGGGCTTTAATTGATTGGCTATATAAATATGTCCGTAGCGGTACAGCAGGGATATGATGCGGGTGATCGTAAAAGGTTTCAAAAGGCGCACCTTTCCAAATGAAAGATCAACATTCATTCCGATTGAAGTATAGCACTTTACATGATAGTTGTCAACACAACTACGTCGTTCCGATCAAGTATTTTTTATTTCTCCATTGTTTCTGATGGGACTGATAATTTGATATAATCAAATCAAAAGGATTGCTTATGGAGTTGATTGAAGCTAAAAGCATCGTTTCCAAAACCAAAAACGGGTCGTGGTTCGGGAGCGATTACAATATGAATATTTACAGGGGCTGCTGCCACGGCTGCATCTACTGCGACAGCCGAAGCGAATGCTACGGCATTGAAAATTTCAATGTGGTACGCGCCAAAGCCAACGCTTCGGCGATCATCGATTATGAGTTGAGCCGCAAGCAAAAGAAAGGCGTTGTGGCTACGGGCGCGATGTCGGACCCGTACAATCCGTTTGAAGAAAATTATCAGCTTACGCGCAAAGCGCTTACGCTGCTGGACCGCCACGGCTTCGGCATCGCCATCGATACCAAAAGCAGCCTCATCACTCGCGATATCGACCTGCTGCTGCGCATCAAAAGCCATTCGCCCGTCATTGCAAAAATCACCGTGACTTCGGCGGATGATGATACGGCCAAATTAATCGAGCCGCATGTCTGCGGTCCTTCGGAACGTTTTGAAGCGCTGCGGACACTATCGGATAACGGCTTATTTTGTGGGGTTCTGCTGATGCCGATTTTACCTTTTATCAATGACACACCCGAAAATATCCGATCTGTAGTCGAAAAAGCGGCGGAGAGCGGAGCGAAATTCATCTATCCCGCTTTCGGCGTTACCCTGCGCCAAAATCAGCGCTTGTATTTTTATGACCGACTGAATGATAAATTTCCGGGCATATCGCGCAAATACACCGAAGCGTTCGGAAATGAGTATTCCTGCTCTTCACCTGACGCCGATGCACTTTGGGAGCTTTTTATTCGCCTGTGCGGCAAATACGGTCTTTTGTACATGATGGAGGATATTATTCAGGCCTATAAAAAAGAGTATGAGCAGACCTCCTACAGCTTTTTTGATCTGCTCGGCGAACCGTAAAAAGGAGGAAATATGGAACAACTGCATCCTGTAATATTGGCATTGATCGGCACGGGAATCACATTTGCCGCGACGGCCGCAGGCGCCGCCATGGTATTTTTCTTTAAGCACGATATTTCGTTAAACCTGCAAAGAGCCTTTTTGGGATTTGCCGCGGGAATCATGATCGCGGCATCCGTTTGGTCGCTTCTGATCCCTTCCATTGAGATGGCGCAGCAGCAGGGCAAGCCGTCGTGGCTGCCGGCGGCAGGCGGGTTTGTGATCGGCTGCGCGTTTTTGCTGCTGCTTGATAAGCTTCTCCCGCATATGCATCCCGGCGTGGAAGAAGCGGAGGGGCTCAAAAGCAGCTTTAAGCGCACCACGATGCTGGTGCTGGCGGTAACATTGCACAATATTCCCGAAGGGATGGCTGTCGGGCTCGCTTTCGGACTTGCCGGCAGGGAAGCGGGCACCACCCTGTCGGGCGCGCTTGCCCTTGCCGTGGGCATGGGGCTGCAAAATTTCCCGGAAGGCGCGGCCATCTCACTTCCGCTTAAAAAAGAAGGTCTGTCGAATACCAAGTCCTTTGTTTACGGCGCTCTATCGGGCATCGTGGAACCGATTGCCGGCGTTTTGGGTCTTTTGGTAGCGCAGACCATTCTTGGGATATTGCCCTGGATTTTGTCGTTTGCAGCCGGGGCGATGATGTACGTGGTGGCGGAAGAATTGATCCCGCAGGCGCATTTGGACGAGCATTCACATATCGGCACGCTGGGCGTGCTGGCCGGCTTGTGATCATGATGGTATTGGATGTGGCATTGGGATAATTTCAAGGCGGCAAACAGATCAAAAGTACACAAAAGGAGCGGTTGTTATGTCCGCTCCTTGTTTTTTTATGATTTTATGCACTTACTATACCACAAATTCGGCAAAAAATCAAGTCTGTACATTTGCATCTCAAAGGGCTATACTGTTTAAGAGGTGTAAGAATGGCTGAAAATTTCGCTTTATCGCTTGCAAATATACAAAAATCAAAAATCATTCATGAACTGCGCGCATGCAATGAGCTGACTCAAAATTTTGGACTTCAGCTGACGGAACCGCAAATCGTAGCGATCGTACAGAAAAATGCCGAAGCGCTGATGAATGCCGGACGCATGGAATTTGGATCGAGCGTCATCAAGGATCTGGTCATGGAGTTTTGCGATTCGAATTTAGTTGAACCCAAGGAATATGAAACGGTTCTGGCCGGGCTTTTGGAGCTTTTCTATTATTTTAAGAATGAATCATTGGAAGCATTAACTGATGAGGAACTGCTGAAAGCTTTAAGAAAGCGTTTCGACGAGTACGGCGGAGCGCTTGAATATTTGAGGTCAATGTCGCTGGAAGCATTGCTTGGCGTACCTGACCCCATGGAAGAAGATGAAAATGACGAAGAAACATTTGAATAAGCAAACGCATATAACCGATGGCGCTGCCTTTCTGCTGCCAGTCTCTCCCGGTTCTTTGACGGAGCCGGGCGTGTCGGGATCAACGGACAATGAGAATCGGGATTATTTACCGCACCATTCAGAGAATGACGATTTCGAAATGCAGCTGTGGGAACTCCTTGCTTTGCAGGTAAGGCGTTTCACCATGGGCGACAGCAGTTCTGTCCCTGCCGAAACCGCCAAAGATCTGGCCGACGGCATCCGATATTGCATCGATATTTACTTAAAGCACTTTGCCGAAGAACGGAGTATGCCGGATATCCTTCAGGAAATGAACATTAGCGAGCTTTATGAAAAGGGCCGAAAGAGGGTAGAACAGCTTACCCAGTACGGCAAACGACTTATGAAAAAAGCAAGAGCGACGGCTCTCGCGACCGGAAATATCGCCTACCATGACACACTGCAAGCTCTGAGAGGATTTTTTAAAGCCTACAATATGGAATTTATGCCGCAGGATATCCCTTGCATGATCGATTATCAGCTATTTGTGCCCGTAAAAAACAAAGAAGGCATCGAATATATCTTATCGTACTTAAAGCGCCTGATCATCGAAAATGAATTTTGCCTTCGATTCGACCCGGCTAAGACGGCGCTGCTGATGTTTGCAGCCTGCGCGGACCCCATACAGGATTTAGTCAATATCTTTCAGCCGCTCTTCAACAATGCCCTTGCGCTGACCCTGCTGGGTAAGGACGCTCTTCTGCTTGACGTAAGCGAAGAGGACAGATGTCTGCTAGGGAAGATGCTGCAAACGGAGGACGTCAATACGCTTCAGTCCGTAATAGACCTCGGCTGTGCTTCACTATGCGAAACCCTGTCTGTAAATAATCCGGAATCAAAAGCGTACCTTGCTTTGGCCGCGAAGGAGCTTGCGGTACGGCTGTTTCCATTGAAGGATTATCGACATGTTTTTGTGAGTTTCGGCGTTTCTTTCGGCGCATAATGAAGGATATTTTCCCGAATCCATCACAAAATGAAGGAAATCGATGATAGAGAATCCTTTTTGTGGTATGATAAAGCAAGCTTATTAAACAGAGGGAAAAAAGATGTTTATTGATAAAATCGAAATATTTGTAAAATCCGGAAAAGGCGGCGACGGTTCGGTTGCTTTTTTGCGTGAAAAATACATGCCGGACGGCGGGCCGAACGGCGGCGACGGCGGCAAGGGCGGCGACGTGATCTTGGAAGCCGACATCACCATGAACACGCTGGGCGCGTTCCGTTATAAAAGAAAGTTTGTCGCCGAAAACGGCGGAGACGGGAGCGACAACAAGCGCTCCGGCAAAAACGCCGAGGATCTGGTCATTAAACTGCCCGTAGGAACGGTGGTTTTTAACAAAGATACCGGTAAGCTGCTGTGCGATCTTGTTGAGGACAAGCAGCGGTACACGGTTTTTGTGGGCGGACGGGGCGGCCGGGGAAACCAGCACTTTGCGACTTCCACGCGTCAGGCCCCCAAATTTGCCAAACCCGGCGACATCAGCCTGGAAGCGAATTTGCTTTTGGAGCTTAAAACTATTGCCGATGTGGGGCTTGTGGGATTTCCCAATGTGGGTAAATCCACCTTTTTGTCGCGCGTGACCAACGCACGCCCGAAGATTGCCAACTATCATTTCACCACACTGTCGCCCAACCTGGGCATCGTTAAATATAAGGATGCCGATGAATTTATCCTCGCGGATATTCCGGGGCTCATCGAGGGCGCCAACGAAGGGCTCGGTCTCGGCCATGACTTTTTACGCCATGTGGAGCGCACACGCATGCTGATCCATGTGCTGGACGCTTCTTCTTCGGAGGGCCGAGATCCCAAGGAAGACTTTGATATCATCAACAACGAGCTTTATTCCTATTCGGAAAAACTGAGGGAACGGCCGCAGATCATCGCGCTGAATAAAACCGACCTGATGGGTGATGAAAACGAGGCCGTAGAGCTTAAGCATTATTTTGAATCGAAGGGGTTTGAGACCTATCTGATCAGCGCCGTTACGGGCAAAGGCCTTGACGCTCTGCTGGACGCCGTTATCGCAATGCTGCCGCAGATCGAAAAGACGCCTTCGTTCTTTACGCCCGAAGAAATCGTGATCCATACGCCCGAGAGGGACAACGCTTTTGAAATCAAGCGCGAAGGCGGTGTCTATTATGTAACGGGAGATATGATCCGCCGCATCCTTGCGACCGTCAATCTGGACGATCTTGAATCGACCGCCTACTTCCAGCGCGTGCTCAAATACAAGGGCGTGTTCAAAGCTCTCGAAAAAGCAGGCATCAAGGACGGCGACACCGTGGATATGAACGGCTTTGAATTTGAATATTATAAATAGAGGAAAAAAATGCTGACAAGCAAACAAAGAAATCATTTAAGAAAACTGGCCTCCGAGCTGCCGGATATCGTTTTTATCGGCAAGGAAGGCTTAAGCGAAAATCTCATCAAGCAGACGGACGAAGCGCTGGAGGCAAGGGAGCTCATCAAGGGAAAGCTGCAGCAAAACAGCGCCGAGGATGTGCGCGAAGCCGCCGCAACGCTGGCCAAAGAAACCCGCGCCGATGTGGTGGCCACGATCGGCCGGAAATTTATCCTTTTCCGCCAGAAGCGGAAAGACAGCCGCTATGATCTGTCCGGTGTCCAATGAAAGTGGGTATTTTCGGAGGAAGCTTCAATCCTCCGCACAACGCCCATCTCCAGTTATGCGATTACGCAAAAAAGGCGGCCTTTTTAGATAAAGTGATCCTTATCCCGACCGGAGACAATCCGCTCAAGAAAAACGACGATCTCATCGAACGGAGACACCGGCTGAATATGACACGCCTTGCGGTGGAAGACATGGACGGCTATGAAGTGAGCGATATCGAGATCATGCGGGAGGGCCAGTCCTTTACCATTGATACGGTCAGGCAGCTGAAAGCGCGATCCGAGGATGATTTTTATTTTATCAGCGGTTCGGATATATTATTTCAAATGACCCGATGGAAGGATTTTGACGAGCTGGCGAGGCAGATATGCTTTCTCAGCGCGCTAAGAAGGGGCGTAAACAATGCTGCCGCCCTTAACCGAGCCGAAGAAATCAACGGACGGTTTGGCGCATCGGTGATCCTGTTGGAAGATTTTATGCCCGATGAGATATCCTCCAGCACAGTGCGCGCGCTTGCGCAAAAAGATGAAAGATTTGATCACCTAATTCCCGAAAAAATCTATAATTATATTAGAACAAATCATTTATATAGACAGGGATGCTGATATGGAAATCGATGAAATCAAGGAGCATTTAAAAAAATCGCTTAAACCCGAACGTTATAAGCATACACTCAACACCGCCGACATGGCTCAAAGGCTTGCCGAACATTTAGGTGAGGACACCCAAAAGGCTTATCTGGCCGGGCTGGTGCACGACTGCGCCAAAAATCTTTCGGACGATGAGCTGCTGCGCTGTGCCCATAGGTACGGCCTGCCGATCGATGAGATCATGCGACAGGCGCCGTATCTGCTTCACGGAGCGGTGGGAGCCTGCATGGCGCGGGATATTTTCGGCATCAAGGATGAAGACATCCTTTCCGCGGTCACATGGCATACGACGGGCAGGGAGAACATGACGATGCTCGACAAGATCATTTTTATGGCTGATCTGACTGAGGTTTCGCGCACCTACGCCGATTGCGACGAAATCAGAAAAACCGAATTCGTCGATTTTGACAAAGCGCTCATGATGGCGTATGACGGCATTATAGCCTTTATATTAAAGCAGGGATCGCTGCTGCACGCAGATACCATTAAGGCAAGAAATTATCTGATCCTGGAGCGAAACTGCAGACAAAAAATACGCATAAAGGATATCTGCGAACCGTATTAAAATATAAAACAATTGATGAGTATACTTGATAATAATCATTAGTAAATTAATCGATGAGATAATTATAAAAACATAAAATAATTGATGTTTAGTCAATAGTAATAAATTCAGAAGAGCCTATTTTTGCCTTGTTTTTTACTAAACTCTAAGTAAATTCTTTTGAATTTTTATCAAAGATTTAAAGAGCGACAAAAACCATCGTTCATATTTGCTTTTGAAATCATTTCTTTACTCAAAACCGCTTTGTCATCTGCTTCGGCATAAATCGTATAAGTTTCAATTTGTATGACTTGGCGATCGTATTTAATGATTAATTCGGTACTATCTATATTTTCATTCTTTTTTCACATTTTTTAGCATTTCCCAAATACATATTAGCTAACTTCTCACTAAATATCTGACATTTGAAATCAACCGAATTAAAATTTATGCAATTAATGCATTGCGAAAAGCCTATAATCTGACCTTCGTGAGCAACAAATCTTTCTTTAGCTAATTTTCTTTTCATCGAAAGATCTCCTTAATCACATTAATTGTTAATTTAGTTAGTATCATACTTTCGCATCTCTTAAATAAATTAATGGCTTAGTTTCAGACAATATTTTTATTGTTTGTCCAATTATTCGATCCCCTTTTATTAAGTATACCATCAACCTATCCGTTGACTCGATCATACTCGGCTGCAATTTTTAAAAATCGAATTCATGAAAAAGGAGCGGATACAGATCCGCTCCTTTGCATTATATTACAACCTTGCCTGATCCACCATGGCGGAATATTTTTCGTAAGCGGCGCGCATAAGCGGCTCCACTTTTTCGTCCGCGGGCGGATAGATTTTTTTGAAGTCATCAAAAGGCACATAATATTTGGATTTAAATTCCGGATAGCTATGCGCAAACTTTTTAATGGTGTCTTCCTTTTTCATGGTTGTGACCTGCTGGCCTGCATTGTCGTACTTGCTGTTTTCAAGCACATATTCCATCAACGCAACATAGTTTTCGGGATTGATATCGTTGATATTGAGAGCGCTCTTGTCAAAGCAGAAGAAATAGTTTCCGCCCGGAGCAAGAATGTCGATGAGTTCCTTCGCTTTGTCGATGCATTGTTCCTTGGTGCCCGATTTAAGCAGCGTGATCGGATAGAACCCGCCGAGCACCATTTTTTTGCCCAGTTTGTCTTTGAATTTTTTGGGATCGCCGTATTCCATAAACATTCTGGTGCCCATCGGAAGATCCTCGAGATAATCGATGTAGCGGGTCCAGTCGTCTTCGCAGAAGATCTGCATTGCCTGACCGCGTTCGGCGCAGATGTGGCAGATTTTGTAGAAGGTAGGCCAATAGAATTTTTCAAAGTCTTTCACGTTGAGGAAAGTAGCCATATGCGTCATGATCTGGTTGGCTCCCAGCGGACTGCTTACCTTATTGGTTCCCTGCCATACAAGATACGGCACCAGCGCATCCAACGCTTCCAGCAGCTGTTCGGGTCGGCGTTTCATATCAAGCGGTATCTTTGAAAATCCGCGGTTCATATCGGCGATAAAGTCAAAGGGAACGGATTGTCCCATTACGCTGCCCGCGGGTGCGCTGTAGTATCCGTAACGTTCGATCATGGTGGCATTCGCAATGCCGAATTCTCGGTTGATGTCCGCCGTTGCCAAAGCCGCTTTCACCTGATTGATCGCGCGCATGACTTCGCCTTCGTTAAAGGCTTCGTACGAACGGGGGATCGCCTTATTCAGAAGAAACTCATGAGGGCCTTTGATAAATTCTTCATATTCGTCTTCATTCATATAGGATTCTTCGGGATGCTGGATCATTCCGCTTTTGCTCATGGTCATCACGCGGGAGCGCTGGAACATAAGAGCGATCGGATTTCTCGCAAATCCGCCTGCGAGAGTATCGCCGCGGGTGATTTCTCTTGCCTTTTCAAGGATTTCGATCAAAAGCGGCGCTGTATAGGAATATTGAGTCATCATCAAGTCCTTGCCCGCGTATTGGATTAAAAATTCAATCGCTATGCTGTCCTGAACAGGGAATCTGTCGGGGATGACATTGGTGTAAAGATCGGTATACAGCTTGGTTCTGTACTCTTTTAGCTGTTTGGCGTCGATAGCAGTTGCTTCCATATTTGTACCTCCGAATTTTGGTATCCTTCACATATATGTAATATTGATCGTAAGGATAGCTTATCAAAAATATTATACTTCCAAAACCTAAAGCCTGTCAATTAATTTGAATATATGATAATGATTAAAATTTAGTATTGAATGCGGCGCAAGCAATTCGGAAGCAATAATTTTGATTAATTGACATTCAATCAATATTGTTGTAGCATAATCTTAACGATTTAGTTTAAGCGAGGTGTTATGATGAAACAAGCCAGGGTCTACACACACGATCAGATCATAAAAAAGGCCAGATTTACCAGAAACATGACCGAATTTTTCAACAGGCTCAAAGGGATCAAAAAAGCTGTTATAGGAAAAGAAGTATTCATTGAGACCGAACAAGGAAAAACACGGATTCTTATGTACGGGTTTGAAAAGGATGAAGTTCTTCCCGTCTATTTTGACATGCACGGAGGCGGCTTTATTTTGATGCATGCCGACGCGGATGAACCGATGAATGCCGCGACCGCGGAGGTTGCCGGCATTAAAATCGTCAGCATCGATTATCCCAAGGCACCCGAGAATCCTTATCCGAAAGCCGTCAACGAAACCTATGCCGTTATACGTCACTTTTGGAAGCATGCCGATGAATATCGGATCGATCCCGGCCGCATGGCTGTGGGCGGACACAGCGCGGGTGCAAATTTAGCCACCGTGATGTGCATGATGGCAAACGAAAAGAAGGAATTCGGATTCCGGTTCCAAATGCTGGATTATCCGCCGCTCGACCTTGCGACCGATCCCTTCGCTAAGCCCTTCCCCAAAGGCGCAATCCCGCCGCGCATTGCCAATATCTTTAACAGCAGCTATATCGATCCTTTAGACGCAAAAGATCCGTATGTATCTCCCGTTTATGCCGAAAAGGAACGGTTGCGCGAAATGCCGCCAGCGCTTGTGATCTTGGCTGAAATGGATTCGCTGCACGACGAGGGAAAGCTTTATGCCAAAAAATTAAAGGATGCAGGCGTTGAAGTTGAGCTTTTGGATTATAAGGCTGTGGCGCACGGATTCACGTATGAACCGGGAGCGGAATCGGAAGATGCCAGAAAAAAAATCAATGAATACATAAAAAATAATATTTAACATGATGCCTGATAAAATTGCTAAAATTTAAGAAAGTAATTTTTCCGAAAGATAATAATCCCTGTCGATTGACAGGGATTTCTCTTTTTAAGTTCTTTTATACAGCTCTCCGTCCACGGAATAAATTAACGATCAAAGTAATAATTCCGGCAACCAGAAGAATATGGATCAATCCGCCGAGGGTATACGCGGTAATCACTCCTACCGCCCATAAAACCAGTAAACCAAATGCCAAAAACCACATACTATTTTACCTCCTTTGAACATATTTGGCTTAAAATGCAAATAATAATCTATGTGAACGTCGATGCCTTACATCGGCCGGTTGATTTTAGTATGTCGGATTTCGATTTTTTTATACATGATTCGACAGGTTTGCGAGGACCGTATCGATGCCATTTAAGGAAATTTCATGGAAAGTTTTCATTATTGATGACAATGAATCGGCCTTTTGAATATGGTATAAAAGTATCAAGAGAATCCGGTTCAAACATAAATCAGATAATATATAGGAGGATATAAAAATGTGCGGCATTGCAGGATATTACAACAGCAGGGGAAATTTTACCGGCAGACCTGAGTATCATAAAGACATACTCAGCCAAATGATTCAAACCCTCAACCACCGCGGTCCGGATGAAAACGGCACTTATTTATCCGATGCTTTTGCCCTGGCCCATGTGCGCCTGTCGATCATCGACCTCTCGACGGGACAGCAGCCCATGCTCCGTAATGTGGACGGAAATGTTTACGGCATTGTATACAACGGCGAAATATACAATATGAATGAATTGAAAGATGATCTCATCGGCAAGGGCTGGAAGTTTTATACAACCTGCGATACGGAAGTCCTTTTAGTCGGTTACATACAATACGGCGCAGATTTTGTAAAAAAACTCAACGGTATTTTTGCATATGCCATCGCGGATGAACGGGAAGGCTCCCTGCATTTGTTCAGGGATCATTCAGGCATCAAACCCTTGTTTTACGCGGTGATAAAAGACACCGTGGTATTTTCTTCAGAGATCAAAGGCATTTTTACTTACCCGGAAATCAAGCCCAGGCTCGATCTCGCTGGCCTCAACGAGATCTTCAGTATCGGCCCGGCCAAAACCTACGGCTGCGGCGTTTTCAAAGGCGTTGACGAACTGCTGCCGGGTCACTATATGAAATGCGATACAAACGGCATGAAGATTATTAAATACTGGAAGCTTGTCAGCCGCCTGCACACGGACACTTATGAAGAAACGGTCGAAAAAACCGGGTTTCTTGTGTGCGATGCCATCAGACGACAGATGATGTCCGATGTGCCCATCTGCACCTTTTTGTCCGGCGGCATTGACAGCAGCATCGTAACAGCCGTTTGCGCAAACGAACTCAAAAAACTGAACAGGCAGCTGGATACGTTCTCTTTTGATTTCGTTGATAACAACAAATATTTTGCGTCCAATTCCTTTCAGCCGTCGCAGGACCGCCCCTATGTCGATCAAATGGTCGCGTTTTTGGATACAAATCACCACTATCTGGAATGCAATAATGTGGACTTGGCGGATTATCTTTACAAATCGGTGGACGCGAGAGATCTGCCGGCCATGGCGGATGTGGATTCGTCCCTGCTTTATTTCTGCTCCGTTGTCAAACAGTACAACAAAGTAACCTTGACGGGCGAATGCGCCGATGAGATCTTCGGAGGATATCCGTGGTTCCATAAAGAAGAATTCTTTAAAGCGGACGCTTTCCCATGGTCAAAAGATCTGGAGCCCAGAAAATCCATGCTTTCGGATGAATTCGTCAGCGAACTGCATATGGAGGAGTATGTTCATGAGACCTACACCCGATCCGTATCTGAAACACCCCGGCTCGAAGGCGAAAATAAAGAGGAGGCCCGCCGCCGCGAGATCATGTATTTAAACTTGAAATGGTTTATGCAGACCTTGCTGGACCGCATGGACAGAACCAGCATGTATTCGGGTCTGGAGGCAAGGGTTCCTTTTGCCGATCACCGCATCATTGAATACCTTTGGAACGTGCCCTGGCAGATGAAAACCAAAGACGGCATGGTCAAAGGGCTTTTGCGCCAGTCCGTGAACGGGCTTGTACCGCACGAAATTCTGTTCCGAAAGAAAAGTCCGTTTCCGAAAACATACGACCCCAACTATGAAAAGCTGCTTGCAGACAGACTCATCGCCATAATCGAAGATGCTTCATCACCGATCCTGCAATTCATCGATAAAAAGAAAGTGTACGGATTTATGATGAATCCTTCCGACTACGGCAAGCCTTGGTTCGGGCAGCTGATGGCCGGCCCGCAGATGATCGCCTACATGATCCAGGTCAATTACTGGTTAAAAAAATTCCACACGCAAATTGTTTAAATGTAGTTGTCTCGAAAAAACAGATGTATTTAATCAAAATAATAGAATAGATTCCAAATTGGCTTCCAATACTATAAAGTCGATTGTTCTGTTCCGTAAGTTCGGACAACGGTCAAAAACAAAGCCCCGAAGCGTTTGCTTCGGGGCCTATCTATTGCGGTTCAAAACGGAGAAACGATCACCGGCTGGATCTGCTTTGCCTCCAATGCCAGTTCGATGGTCGGCAAGATCATATGCACATGGGCATTGACCGAATTGGGTTTTGTCACCGGATCGTCCTGACCGAACGGCACGAAATAAATATGTTTGGTATTCATCATGGCACCGATATTTTTGAAGTTGCTGCTGAGCCCGTCATTGGTGTCAATCGCTATGACTAACGGCTTGTTTCCCCTTATATGGGCTTTCGCGGCCATCAGCACCGGCGTATCCGTAATGCCGTTGCACAGCTTAGCCAGTGTATTGCCCGTACAGGGCATAATGACCATAATATCAAGATAACCTTTGGGGCCGATCGGTTCCGCGTCTTCTATCGTTAAGATCGGCTCTCTGGATGTTATTTGCGTGATTTCATCCATGTATTCTTTCGCTTTTCCGAAACGCGTGTCAAGCTTCTGTGCGTTAAAGGAAAAGATCGGATATACGTTAGCCTGCTCGGCAACCAATTCCTTGATCCCTTCCTTCGTTTTTTCGAAGGTGCAGAAAGAGCCGGTTATTGCTACGCCAACGTTAAGATGGGCAAGTTTCATATCAAACTCCTTTGATTTTATTTGATCGGGCCTACAGATTTTGCATTAAAACAGAATTTAGGATTTCCGCGGAGGACAGCGGCGCGTATTTTCCCGGCAGACCCAGACAAAGATATGCCTGTATTCCCAGCTCTTTGCATTTTTCAAAATCCGTCCCGCCCGGGTTGGATGCGATGTCGATGATCAAAACGTCCTTTTTAACTTTTCTGAGCACAGCTTCATCCAAAATCATCACCGGGATGGAATTGAAAATAAAATCGTATTTCATTACTTTATTCGGAAATTCATCCAGCGTAACGGTTTGATAGCCGTAGGATTCCGCCATGGCCAATTGATCGGCATTGCGCGCGCCGATGGTCACCTGCATGCTGAGTCCTTTTAATTTATCCGCCAGTATCTTGGCGCATCTTCCGTATCCCAATACCAGACAGGCATGATTGTGAAGATTGACCGGGCTGATTTTAATGGCTTCGGCTATGGTGCCCTCTGCGGTCGCCACGGCGTTTTTTATGCTGACTGCTTCGGTCTGCATAAAGTCATAAAACGGTATATTATGATAGTTCAGGCTTTCCACAACCTGAGCGTTGATATCTCCGGCAAACAGCTTCTGATCCCTTCGCAAAGAGTGGACGAAGGAGTCAATGTTCATATCTTCTTTTGTGCAGGTGGAAAAAATATTAATTTTATCCCGCGAAAAGGGAACGGGACATACGATGATATTGCTGAAAGCAAGCGCTTCCTTCATCGTAGAGGCTATCACCACTCCATCCAGCGGCTTGAGCATTTGAAGTCCGTAAACCGCCGTCTGAAAACCCTGCGCATAAAGCAGTTCCACCATGTAGTAGGATCTGTCATCTCCTCCGATAAAGCTGAATCTGTTATTTGATGACATAAAAAAATAACCTCCTTGCAGTATAATATGGAGATTATTTATAAAAGTTTCTTAAGTGAAGCAGCAAAAATGCTAAGATAAAGCTATTTTTTTAACATGAACTTTTGATATTCAGCTAGAATTAAATCCGGATTGCCTTTTTGTTTAATTTTTCCATTATGCATCCATATGATTTCATCACATAATTTACTTAAAGCATCAATACTATGAGAAACCATTACAACAGTGCGTTTTTCATCTTGTATCAATTCTTGCATCCTCTTATAACTTTTTTCTTTAAAAGCTATGTCTCCTACGCTAAGAACTTCATCAATCAATAGAATATCTGTTTCCATTATCGCAGTTATAGAAAATGCTAATTTTGAATACATCCCGCTCGAGTAGGTTTTTACCGGTTTGTTAATAAATTCTTTCAATTCAGAAAACTCAATTATTTCATTTAAATGACTTTTGATTTGTTCACGATTAAAACCTAATAAAAGGCCTGATAAAAAAATATTTTGATAACCAGTCATTTCATTTTGAAATCCAACACCTATTGAAAGAAGTGATACAGTATTGCCATGAAGATCAATGAACCCTTCATCAGGTGAAAAAATCCCTGCTATTGCTTTTAATAATGTAGATTTTCCACTTCCGTTTTTCCCTATAATACCTAAAATTTTGCCTTGCTCTATTTCAAAGCTGACACCTTTTACGGCATGATAAACATCAAGATTAGTTTTTTTGAATTTAAAAAAACTTTTTTTAATTGAGACTGGTTTTAAACCCTTATATTTTATGTGAACATCTTTTACAGTAATAGCTGTATGATTCATTATAAAACCTTCGCGTAACTATTTTCATTTCTGTAAATATTTTTTAAGCCTACGATGGACAAAATCATCCCAACAGCAAACCATATTAATAGATATTTAAAGTCAGGAGATTTGTTATATAGTATAACATTTCTGAATTCTGAAAGCAAATAAGCAATCGGATTAAGTTTCAATATATAATTTCCGTAGGGTTCAGGTACCCGTCCAATGATATTGTAGAATATTCCAGAGAGATAAAATAAAAATCTCAATATAATATTGAAAATATTAGATAGATCATCTACAAAAATTCCGTAATGCGCGAGTATTGAGCAAATACCAAATACAAAAACATTGAATACGACGATCAATACTAAAAAATATAACATGGTTAATGAAAATGGTACTTCCATAAAAATCATTAACAAAAGTATTATAAAAAATGAGATACTCATTTTAAAGGAATTTAGCAACATATTTATTATAATTAATACAAACTTGGGTATATATATTTTAGTTACGATACTTTTATTGCTTCTTACGACCTTTATACTGCTTTTGACGCATTTTTCAAAATAAGTCCAAAGCGTTAATCCAATCATAACAAAAGCAGAAAAATAATCTTCTTTTGTATTAAATATGACCTGCACGATAAAGGTGTATATTGCTGTCATACAAATGGGCTCAATAAT
>DAITPG010000026.1:0-14973 GCA_036833715.1 Eubacteriaceae bacterium
ATATCTGAATTTTACTGTAACAAATTGTATCCAAAAATAAATCTATTTGATAGAAGACTTAGATATTTAATGTTAAATATATATACCATAAACTTTGGCAAGGACTACTTTTTTAAAACAACCAATGAAGAATTTGTTAATAAAGTCAATGAAATAATAAAAGCTAAAGGTAGTCAATTCAATAAAGCAATTGAGAAATTAAAAAAATACCTTTATAATTTAGACTATAAAGACATACAGAGACTCTTATTTGAAAAGAGATGGACGACTTATGATGAAGAGAATAAACAAAAATTTATTAATAATAATCCTAACTTACATAATTTAAGCGAAGACGAACTGGTAAATATCTTTATGTCTTTAAGTCCTAAAAGTGATTGGGATCGGTTTTTTCAAGACAAAATTCAAATTCAAGATATTGAATTGCAATTTGATAGTTTGAGAAAATACAGAAATGATGTGGCGCATAGTAAATTTATGAATAATGAAGAGTATGAACAAACCTCAATAATCATAAATCGATTTATTAAAGCAATTAATAATGCTATAGAAATTACGCGTACTATAGATTTCCATGTTAAATTTGTAGATAATATGTATGAAATTTATTACTTGTTGAGACAAGCAATTGCCGATAATTAAATAATTAATTATTTATATAATCATAATAAGCCCCTCACCCGAGAGGCTAATTTTTATGTCCGAACGATATTATCCAACCTGCGGCATCTGCCCCGCAATCTCACCGCTCGGAGGCATAGCGGGAGCTCCCCCTGCGCCCTGCATCTGCTTGAGCAGCTCCGGCAGCATTTTCTGCGCCTGCTTTTGGGCTTCCGCCTTTCTCGCATCCACGATCTCCTGCAGCTTGCCCTTGGGCGAGCTTGCGTCGTCATCCAGCGCCTTGACATATTCCTCAAAGGTGAGGGCGCCGCGTGCGAACAGATTGGCGAGTGCCTGCTCCTGCGCGAATTTGCTGAACGGATTGTTGGGAGAGACGTCCACACGTACCTCGATTTTGAGCTTTTGCAGTTCGTCCGCCGTAATTTTCTGTGCTGTACTCGGCTGTCCTTCCGCGGAGATAGGGATCTCCATGCCTTCGGGATGATAGGCCGTCCACATGTCGTACCAAATGCGCGCGATATCTTCGACAAACTGACGGAAGGCCGCCACATGGCGGTTGAGCGTAAGCGCCGCCGCGTCCCGCACGGCAATGATGGCAGCGCCGCTGGCCTGCTCGGGATTGATCTGCCCGGTTACGGCATCGCCCGCGCCGGCAAGCTCTCTGGTTCGGGTGATCATGTCGCCCACGATGTTGGCCGCCAGCGGATTGATGGAAGCCGGCTGCAGGTATTGGATGGTGTCGCTGACGCGCTGAAGCTTGTTTGCGTTTACCCCGATGTTTGAGCCGACGATGCTGAGCCTTTCCACATTTTCCTTGCTGAGCACGGCGTTGTCATAAACGATGTGCGGAAACGAAAACTGCTTGATGCCCGTGATGAGCCGCCACAGCGATTTGTTGATCTCGATCTGGTTGGGAATGCGGTGGCACACCTCGCCGATGCCGCGCGCGCCGCCCTTTTCCCTGTCCCATGAAAAATGCGCCAGCGGATACAGCTTCATGCCCTCGATGGCGGTATCCGGCTGATAGACCACATTCTTGACCGTGCGGGCAATGTGCACCGTGCCGTCCTGCTTCCACATCTTAAGGATCGATACGCATTTGCCGCCGTCCTCGTCCTGCACCACCTCGGTTTTGGCTTTGTCCCCGGCGCGCATCGAGGTTTCGTTGTCCGCCGTTATCAGTCCGATCTCCTCCTCGCTCAGCCCGTTCTTTTTGGCCTGTGCCTTTACGTCCTCCACAAAGAGGCGCTGCGCGATGAGGATGTATTTTTGGTTTTGCAGCTCGGTCTCCTGCTCGTCGGATAAAAATACGTTGGTCGCGTCGATGGCGTTGAGCTCGATTTTTCCGTTATCGCTGTAAAAATAGGCGAAGCTGTCGCCCGATATGCAGGCATCCAGAATGATGTCCCATACGATGCGGTCGAGTTTGAGACGCTCCCAGGTTTTTTCGGCGTGATGATTGAGCTTTTCGCAAACCTGCGTCATTTGGCGGTAATTGTCGTCATAATTCATCGCCGAGTAATGGATGCTCATGCCGTTTTGCGCCACCATGCCAAGTTTGTAATCAACCACGGGGCGGATCACATTATAGCACGGCGGTTTTTCGCCGCCCGTCATCAGCCCGTGCCATTGTTCTCCGTTGTAAAAGCGGTAGCATTCGTCCGCCCTCGCGAAACGGCTTTGCCTGGTGAGGTATTCCGCTCCGCGTTCGTATTGCTGCCAGATGGCTGTCGCTTCGTTCTCGTTTTGATATACCATTATTTCACCTCTTTCTGCGGCACGGCCGTGCCGTAATTTTCAATGTTTTCCAGCGCGATGCGCGCCTTGCGGTCTTCGTCCGATTCGACCGCGTTTTGTTTTGATCGCGGCCATGCGAAATTTCTCCTGCCCGGAAGATCGACGCCGTCCGTTTCCGACAGTTTTTTTGCGTCTCTCAGCCCCGCGCGGTACGCAAAAAAGACGGCAGCAAGCGCCGCGCCCGCGAATAAACTCGTGTAAATATCCATAAGTTCCCTTTCTGTGCAGTATCATTTTTTAAAGGCGGCAAAAGGCTTCCTTTGCGTTTATTATAGGGCTGCGCCGCACTGACATGCCATGACGCGCGGGCATGCTGTTCCCAAAGCGCCGTATTTGTGCAAGGGTGAGGCATGGGGTGAGATTTGTCGAAAAAAAAAGGTGCCGATATGGCATTATTTGACTAAAAATCACCTTGAGGGTGATTACAAACGCTGAAAAAAACGCTATGATACCAGTGTAATTATGCCGCGGCGGACGATTGTCAGAACGATGATTTGCCGGCATTCGCGGTACATAAACCCGATTCCGTGTGCAGCCTGTCCGAAGGCGCGGCGGACGCAATTGAAATTCATTTCATTTTATTAAGGAGGTTCTCATGACGGAACAGAACAATCAACAACAGTTCGATCAGAACAACCAAAACAATCAAAACAACCAGTTCAATCAGCAGATGAACAATTTTATGCCGAATTCAAACGAACAGTTTGACCCGGCGGATATCGAAGCCAATAAGGCAATGGGCGGCCTCGCCTACATCCTCTTCTTTGTACCGCTTATCGCGGCACCCAATTCCAGATACGCCCGCTTCCACGCAAACCAGGGCTTGATGCTTGTACTTTTGTCGATCGCGCTCAGCATCGTTTATTCGATTTTAACAGGCCTCTTTTTAGCGATGGGCGCATATGGCATCTTCTCCATTCTAAGCGTTCTGTTTACACTTATCTGGATCGCAATCGGCGTGTTCGGCATAATCGGCCTAATCAACGGATTTACCGGAAAAGTAAAAGAATTACCGATCATCGGCAAAATCAAGATCATCAAATAGTTCAAAAGATGCTATAATGCAATTAATACTTCAAGGGGGAATTAAATGAAAAAAATTATTGTTATTTTATTAAGCGTTGTGCTTGTATTCGGCTTGGCTTCCTGCGGCAAGATCGCGGAAAAAGCGATTGAAAAAGCCATCGAAAAAGAAAGCGGCGGCAAAGTCGATGTCAACAAAGACGGCGTGACCGTAAAAGACGACGAAGGCAACGAAGCGACCTTCGGCGGAACCAAGTGGCCCGACGGCGAAATCGGCAAGCTTATTCCCGAATTTAAGGATGGCAAGATCACGTTTGTTATGAATTCGGAAGAAGGTGCCATGATCACCATCGAAGAAGTGTCGCAAAAAGAATACGAAGCGTATCTAAACAAAATCAAAAACGCCGGTTACACCAAAGACAGTTTCAATTCATCCTCAGATGATTCTTATATGTACAGCGCCGTCAACGATAAAGGTGACAATTGCGCGCTTACTTATACCACCGAAGATGAGATCATGAACATCATCATCACAATCCACACAGCAGAATAGCCTTAATGCAGGGGGGAACTCTTACGATAAACAACTAAAGCAACGGACTGCCTGTAAGGCAGTCTGTTGTATTTTTCGGATACGAGAGGAGAAAAACGCTTGAAAAAAATATTAGTGCTTGTTTTTGCAGGTTTGGCTTTGTTTGCGCTGTGCGCCTGCGCGCCGAAATCGAATACGGATAACAAGGATAAGGACAGCGGGACCGCAACGCCGCAAACCAAAAAGGATGTGACGATTGCCGTAACGCCGCCCTCGGGCTGGAACGCGGTATCGGGCACCGTGCTGCCCGCGCAGTATCAAAAGGGCACCGCCAGCTTTATGGCCAAGACGGAAGCCTTCAGCGGAACGTCGCTGGACAGTGTTGCGGAGCAGGCCAAGCAGGCATTTTCGGGCGCTTTTGAGGAAGTAAAATATCTTGGCGAGCCTGAAAAGATCACCGTGGGAGGGAAGGAAGCCGTCCGGTTTTTCTTCACCTGCAAGGTGAGCGGCATGAGCATGAAGTTTGAATATGTTTATCTGTTTGCGGGCGGAAAGGTTTGGGCGATCACTTTCGGCGATTTGGCCGATACTTTTGATTCTCTGCAAGGCGATTATGACGCAATCCTCCAAGGGATTCAATTCAAATAAAGCATTCAAAAGCAAAAAACGCCATCTTTTCAGGTGGTGTTTTTTGTGTGGCAAAAGGAGTTCGTAGCCAGAAAAAATATAATCAGTAGCACACAATCCTGGTTGATTATCCGCTGTTCCGCCCGGCCTGCGCCGCGCCGGTCAAGCTCCGGCCTTAAAGCCCGTATAAACGTTGAGCTGTTTATCGGTGCTGACTTTAACGATCTGCCAGAAGGAGCCGATTTTTTTGACCGTGAGCTCGGCTTTGTAGCTGCCTGCGGGGCCGCTTGAAGTTTGGGTGGCCACCGTGAGATTGTAGACAATGGTGTCGGCATCCGCCCGGTTGGATGAATCCACCGTATAGCCGCTCACCCAGGGACTGGATACGCCCGTTACCCAGTTGGGCGCCGTATCCTCCAGCTGCGACGCGTAGATTTTTTTGAGCTCGGCTCCCATCACCGAATACTGCATGGCCGCGCTGCGTTTTTGCAGCCCCTGCGCCCACACCTCGACGGCCTGCTTCGGCTCGCTGACACCCACATAGCCCATCGCTTCCATTAAAAGGCGGCTGCGGATCTCGAACGTGTTGCCTTCCTCCACCGCGGCGGGCAGGCTGATGTAGCTGACCTTTAAAAACCATCCGGCGCCGTTTAGCACCACAATCAGCGCGACCAGCGTGCAAATGGTCAGAAATAAAGTTTTTTTGCTTATGCGGTCATATAATTTTTTCATTGATACCTCACGCGTTTTTATTGATACATATGAAGGCGCGGCGGTGTTTATGCACTTATGCCCCTTGTTTGCGAACTAGGCGCGGGTTGGCATGGCATGTCAGGGGATAGGCGTGGTATCCTTTGGGTGCGGCAGATAAATCCTCCAAGAATCACTCCTTCCATAAAACAGCAAAGCCATCCCTGCGGGGATGGTTTTGTTGTTTTTATTAAATACAAAAACCGAAAATTTGTCATCCTGAATAATCTTTTCAGCATTTGAAGAAGCAGCGGCTTTTCATAATCCCTATCATTTGTTATAATAGAATCAGATATAAATAATTCAATAACGGATGTTGCTATGCCGGAACCCAAGATGATGTCTTATGAAGAATTTCCGGTCGCGGAGGGTTTTCCCGAAGGGATGATGACGCTGCCGAAGCGGGATGCCACGGGCATGTTTTATCACCGTGACGTTGTGTATGCACAAAGGGACGGCGTGCCTCTGCGCCTGCAGATCATCGTGCCGAAGCTGAGCCGAAGCGAGGTATTTAATCTGAAAGCGGAAGCGGAGGACGCCATGCCGCTGATCGTTTATGTGCAGGGCTCCGCCTGGTTTAAGCAGGAGCTGTACTTAAATCTGCCCGCGCTTTGCGCGTTTGCCGCGCGGGGCTATGTGATTGCCTTGGTTGAATACCGCCATTCGGGCATTGCGCCGTTTCCCGCGCAGGTGCAGGACTGCATCAGCGCCGTCAGGTTTATGCAGAGCCATGCCGCCGAATACAAGGCGGACGCGGACCGCACGATCTTATGGGGAGATTCTTCCGGTGGGCATACGGTGGCCATGGCGGGCGTCGCCGGGCATTCGGACGAAATGAATGCAGAGCGCGGACTTGCGCCCGTGAGCATCCGCGGCGTGGTGGATTATTACGGGCCTACGAACATCGCGCTGATGAACGACGAGCCGAGCATACAGGATCACCGCGCGCCGGAAAGCCCCGAGGGGCAGATCATCGGCGGCGTTTGGGTGCCGGAGCACCGCGACCGCGCGGATGCGATGGACCCCGTGCGGTATGTGAGCGCGGAGAGGGAGCTGCCGCCGTTTTTGATTTTGCAC
The DNA here is from genome assembly GCA_036833715.1 of Eubacteriaceae bacterium. Classification (GTDB taxonomy): domain Bacteria; phylum Bacillota; class Clostridia; order Eubacteriales; family Anaerofustaceae; genus JBGMEA01. The sequence goes on from DAITPG010000026.1 coordinate 6,428, forward strand.
GGCAGCAAGGACCGTCTGGTGCCGTTTGCGCAGAGCGTCCGTTTTTATGAGGCGCTGAAGGCCGCGGGCAAAGAAGCCGAATTTTTCAGGGCGGAGGAAGCCGACCATGCCGACCCGGTCTTTTTTGCCGAAGAGGTATACGACATTGTGGATGATTTTATGCGCCGGGCGGCGCTGTGACAAAATCACTGTACAATTGAAGCGGAGCGGTGTATAATATTCAAAAATGCTGCAAGGAGAACGCAATGAAAGAATACGAAGTGATCCGTGAAATTATGAATGCCTGCGCGGGCAAATGGAAGATCGACAACAATTTCAAGGACGAATGGCAGGCCGAAAGCCCCGACGCGCTGATCGCCTCCTTTTACGGCGGACAGATGCCCGAGCACGACTTGTGGGTGCAGGACGACGGCTCTTCCGTCTATACCATCGAGCGTGAGCTGAGAGAAAAGTATACGGTGACGGAGATTGCGTAATTAAGTAAAATAGCGGACACTATATTGGTCTGCTTTTTTATATGGAAAATTAATTGCCTTTAAACCATTTAAATCTGATATAATAATATTCGTTAATATAAATACTAAGCGGGAGAACAGAAATGAAAGTTATTAGTCTTTTTGCAGGAGCAGGCGGACTTGATTTAGGGTTTGAGAAGGCAGGATTTGAAATAGTTGCTGCTAATGAGTATGATCCTACAATTTGGAAAACCTATGAAAATAATCATAAAGCACCATTGATACATGGTGATATTTGTAAAATTGATTCAAATGAATTTCCCGATTGCGATGGCATTATAGGAGGTCCACCTTGCCAATCTTGGAGTGAGGCGGGTTCTCTCCGTGGCATAGATGATCCGAGGGGTCAATTATTTTATGAATATATCCGTGTTTTAAGAGATAAACATCCTTCTTTTTTTCTAGCTGAAAATGTAAAAGGAATGATGGCTCAAAGACATAATTCCGCTGTTCAAGGAATTGTTCAACAATTTGAAAATGCTGGTTATAATTTACATATAGTTCTTTTAAACGCAAGCAATTATGGTGTTGCGCAAGATAGAAAAAGAGTTTTTTACATTGGATTCAGAAAAGATTTGGATGTGAATTTTACGCAACCATTAGCTTATACGAATAAGGTAACATTTAAAGATGTCATTTTTGATTTAAAGGACACTGCAATTGCCGCATTACCAAAAAACAAAACTAATGGTAGTAATTGCAAAGTACCAAACCATGAGTATTTTACAGGAGCATATTCAACAATATTTATGAGCAGGAATAGAGTTCGTCAATGGGACGAGCAAGCATTTACCGTTCAGGCATCTGGACGGCAATGTCAGCTACACCCACAAGCCCCAGTTATGCCCAAGGTTGAAAAGAATCTTAATAAATTTGTTGAAGGACATGAACATTTATATCGAAGGCTTACTGTTCGAGAATGTGCAAGAGTTCAAGGATTTCCAGATGAATTTATATTTTATTATAATAATTTAGATGATGGTTATAAAATGATCGGTAATGCTGTGCCTATTAATTTAGCTTATGAAATTGCTAAATCTATAAAGAATTCACTAAAAAAATAAAACATTTGGCTTATAGGAGTGTTATGAGTAGTTTAAGTAATGATCAGGGAAGAGCCTACGAATTTGCAACTTTGAATCTGCTTGCGAATACAATTTCGATATCTAGATCAGTTGTTATTGAAAAAAATAGCAGTTATTATGCGGCTGAAAGGGCATGGGATAATGCTAATCCAACGTTAAAGAATATGTTTATAAAAAGTGCTTCTGCGGGTATAACATCAATATTAGAATTTGAACCCCTTATTCTTGAAGATGGAATCGATACCTTAATATTAAAAATACAATCTGATATAGAAGGTAGAAATGGTGATGTGCGGGATGTATTGATAATTAGAAGAGGTATTCATTGGGAAATAGGTCTCAGCCTGAAACATAATCATTTTGCTGTGAAACATAGCCGATTAGCTAAATCACTCGATTTTGGGGACAAATGGTTTGGTATTAAATGTTCAAAGCAATATTGGTACGATATTGAACCAATTTTTAGCTATTTAGAAGCTCAAAAATCGAATAAAACAAAATGGAATCAACTACAATCAAAAGAAATTAATATCTATATACCACTTCTAGAAGCATTTGTTAAAGAATTGAAAAGAAGTTATGAAATACATGGAAATATTGTGCCACAAAGAATGGTAGAATATTTACTCGGACAATATGATTTTTACAAGATGATTGGAATAGATAGTTATAGGATAACCCAAATACAGGCATTTAACCTACGAGGGACACTTAACAAGGATGGTAAAAAAACAAAAGCTAATATTTTAGTGCCAGTAGTCGATTTGCCAACAAGAATTATTGATGTTGCAATAAGACCGCATAGTAACAATACGGTAGAATTATATCTTGATGCAGGTTGGCAATTTTCATTTAGAATTCATAATGCTTCTACATATGTTGAACCAAGCCTAAAATTTGATATTCAGATTATAGGAATGCCAGCAACGATTTTTACAATTGATTGTAAATGGCAGTGAAAGAATTTAAAGTGGAAATTAATAATAACCGAAGAAAAGAAACAATTAGCTATACGATGTCAAGAATACGTAGTAAAGATACAAAGCCAGAATTTTTGGTGAGAAGATTTTTATTTTCAAAAGGTTTGCGATATCGTAAAAATGACAAGCGATACCCTGGTTGTCCAGACGTGGTCTTACCAAAATATAAAGCGATAATTTTTATTAATGGGTGTTTTTGGCATATGCATGAAGGCTATCCATGTTTTGTAATGCCAAAATCTAGACAGGAATATTGGGTCGATAAACTTAATCGTAATCATCAAAGAGATATTAATAATATCGAAAAACTAAAGAATGCCGGCTGGCGGGTATTTGTTGTCTGGGAATGTGAGCTGAAACCTAAATTTAGAGAAGAAAGGCTCGAAGAACTTTTTAGAGAAATTATCAATTACGATTAATAAAATCAAAATAAATATCGCATAAAAATTCTTAATTATCATTCAAACGATTCGCTCCTTATTTCTTCATCCCTTCTCGCTATCCAATCAACCTTAACCAACGTTATCGAAACATATGGATTCGGCTCATCCTTGTCATAATCGTTTACGTAATCCTCATAAGTTTCTTCCGCTTCCTGTTCGTCGCTGTAGAAAATTTCCGCCGTGCCGCCGTCCGCCCTCGTGATATCGATGCGGCAGGAATATCTGTCACCCATTGCCACAACTCCTTTCGCCTTATCCTACCATAAATATAAAAGCGATGTGTTTGATATATCGTAAACTTAACCCCGCAAAAAAAACTCCGCCCGAAAGCGGAGTTACACGCAGCCCTTACGCCCGCTCATACGGCCTGGCGTACAGGTCTTTTTTCTTGAGCCCGTTTTTTTTGGCCATCGACCTCCAGCCGAAATTGCCGCCCATGAAATACAGCTTTCTCGGAAAGCGCAAAGCGACCTCGACGGCATGGGGAAACGGCTTCCCGCCGCCGGATAAAACGTCCGCGCCCGCTTCGGCAAAAAACGCGCCGATCTGCTTGAGAGCTTCCGCAACAAACGGCGCCTGCTGCTGCATGCCCAGCATTCCGCCGCCCCCGATAAGCACGCCCCCGCGGTAAACGCCGCCTGTCTGCCGCGCAAAGCTCGCGATCACGCGCGCCGCCTCGGCGTTGATGCCCGGCTCGGGAAAGCCGCAATTGACCGCGCAATAAACGTTCGCATGACTGCGCGTGTTTTCTTCCTTTAACCAAACGGCGTAATCCTGCAAAAACCGGATGAGCATGCCCGGCAGACAGAAAAAGTACAGCGGAAAAATGATCAGCAGCGCGTCCGCTTCCTTCATGCGCGTGTATTCGGCCTCCGCCGCATTTTTCAGCAGGGCGCCGCGCACATGCACGCGGCCGACCTCCATACTTTCAGAGCCGATTTGATTTTGAGCCAGATCCGCAAGCAGCGCGGAGGTAGTCTCTTTTTCCGCCCGCGGGCTTGCCTCGATGATCATCAGCTTTTTTTTGTCCATTATAACGATCCTCCGATCCTCTTGCATTGGATTTGATTGAGCCTTGCGCGCAGCTCCTCTTCGCTTTCGTTCCAAAACAGCACTTCAACATTGGAGCGGTGGTTATCGGTGATGTCGGTGAACAGATCGCGGTCGTCCTCGCTTACATTTGCCCCGTAGCCCAGCATGATCTGCTTGGGGTAGTCCTTGTAGCGGGGCGGATGCATGGTGGAGCCGTCCGGGCGCGTTTCGAAAAACGGAAGCATGTTGGGCAGCCAGCGGTCGATCACGCATTTGATGTTGGCGCTGAACTGGCCGAACACCACGGGCGTCGCAAACACCACGACGTCGCTGTTCATTTGGGCGCGGTTGAGTTCGGCGATGCGGTCGGTGATGACGCATTCGCCCGGCTTTTTGACCCAGCAGCCGAAGCAGCCCATGCAGTAGGCCAGCTCTTTGGCCGCCATGCGGTATTTTCCGACTTCAAAGCCTTTGTCCGCAAAGAAGCCGTCCAGCGCGCGCTCGATGCGTTCGCTTTGCTCGGTATTGAAGTCATCGTCAAAGATGATAGCAGCTTTCATAAAAACCTCCGATGTTAACAATGTCAACATAAGATTATCACTTCATGTTTACTTTGTCAACATTATTTGGTATAATACAGAAAGATTTTACCGACGGAGAAAAGACATGGAACAATCCTACCATCACGGCGATCTGAAGGCGCAGCTGATCCGCGAGGGGCTCAAGTTGTTGGATCGCGAAGGATACGATCATTTTTCGCTGCGAAAGGCGGCCAAGGCCTGCAATGTGAGCCAGACGGCGCCTTACCGCCATTTTAAAGACAAGGACGAGCTGATTGTCGCCATAGCCGAGCAGGCGCTGGAAGCGTTCAACCGAAGCCTGATAGAAGCCGTTGCCCGCCATACCGACCCGAAGGACGCGCTCAAGGAGATGGGCGTTGCCTATGTGGGCTTTTTTGCCGACAACCCCGAATATTTCCGCCTGATGTTTTTCAGCAAGCTGGACACCTGCGCCAACGGGGAAATGTCCGCGCCCGATTTTCACCAAAAGGACGGCCATCCCTTTGCGACCTTTTTTGCGGCCGTGCAGCGCTACAAAGCCGCCTATCCCAGGCAGACGATGCAGCTTGACGAGCTGGTGATCTATTGCTGGGGGCTTGTGCACGGCATTGCCGCGCTTTCCGCCGCCAACGCCATGCCGCTGCCGCTTAATATCAGGGCCGTTGCGGAGCGAGTCATTTGGAGCGAGAAATTTCTGGACTGACGGCCGCCCGTCTCGCGCTTAATTGAAAGAAAGGGCCGATGTATTGAAACGCGCCGCCCCGTGCGGTATAATTTAAAAAGACAGGAGTAAAACTCCGATAAGAAAAAAAACGGTTACGGCTGCAATATTTCCACCCGCCTTAGTTTCACCCGCCATGCGCAGCCGCCGACGAGGTACATATGGACAAGATCATTATGAACAATATGGCATTTTTCGCGCGTCACGGCGCGTGGTCCCACGAAAAAAGGATCGGGCAGAAATTTTACGCGGACGCGGTATTATTTCTCGATCTTCAGCCCGCGGGCGAGAGCGACAATTTAAGCGACACCGCGGATTACGGCGAGGTTTACGCAACCATCCGGCAGGTGATCGAGGGGGAATCCTACAACCTGATCGAAGCGGCGGCAGAAACCGCCTGCGCCGACGTGCTGGCCGCTTTTCCCGCTGTCGAAACGATCACGCTTACGCTGAAAAAACCGCAGGCGCCCGTAGGCGGCATCATGGATTATTTTGCCGTGGAGATCACCCGCAAACGAGGCGAATGAGCGGCTTGAGCCTACATAAAGCAGCAACCGAACGGGGAAGAAACGAACATGAGTATGGAACGCGCAAACGCCATCCTGAAGGACGGCTATTTTTTGCATTATTTAAATAAAAACGAGCTGTACGAAGAGGAAGGCACGCAATGCCGCCACGGCATCACGCACGCTTTGGAGGTATGCCGCGTCGGTTATATTTTGATATTGGAGCAGGGCCTGCCCATTGCGCAGGAGCTGTTTTACGCCGCCGCGCTGCTGCACGACATCGGCCACTGGGTGCAGGCTTCCACGGGCATCGACCATGCCCGCGCGGGCGCCGACCTTGCAGCCGAAATTTTGGAGTGCTGTGATTTTACCGAGGCGGAAGCGGAGCAGATCTTAACCGCCATCGCAAACCACCGCAGCAAGCATCACCCGGACGATTTCAGCCGCATTTTGTACCAGGCCGACAAGCTGTCGCGCAACTGTGTGATGTGCGCGGAGATCGGGGAATGCAAGCGCTTTAAAAACGGAATCGAGCCGAAGCTGGCGTATTAGGGAGTAAGGAAAGAGCCGAAGAGGGAACGTAATCTGCTTCGGCTTTTTTATTTGGGTTGGATTAAGAAATGGAGGGGGCGTTTATAATAAGTCAGTAAAAACCATACTGATATAAGTTTGTTCGCAATTTTTGATTTTTGTTCGTGACTAAGCTGCGGTCAAGCCGCGTCGGCGGCAGCGACCAACTTTTCTCGAAAGTTGGACAAAAGGTACTCGCTGATAAGGCCTGAGCGAAGGTTACCCAAAGCATTTTGACAGTTGAATACTAGAATTTATAAACAGGGTCATTTGTGATTCTTTACTGTTGTTCGCAACTAAACTTTAGTCAAGCCGCGTCGGCGGCAGCGACCAACTTTTCTCGAAAAGTTGGACAAAAGGTACTCGCTGATAAGGCCTGCGGGAACGTTACCTTCAGGGTTTTGACAAACGGATTTACGAATTGGAGCCGGGTTTCAAGGAAAAGGATTGAAAGATTTCTGAAACCCTAAACAATTCTTAAAATCCGTTTATACCAAAACCCTTCAAAACGTTCCGTTTGGCCCTGCTCGGCCTTATCAAGCTCGCGGCTCCGCACCCGCCGGTGAATTATTAACAGCGTGCCTTTGTTTTTAAAAAAATCGATGAGATGGTTATTGCCGATATATATGGCCGCTCGTGTTTTTTACTTTGGATCGTATATAAAATACAGTATTGCCGCGTCGGCGGCAGCGACTAACTGTTCTCGGAAGTAGGAGAAAAGTCACACTAATAAGGCCTCCTCGAATTAATGCAACTTCGTCATTGCCTCAATAAAATATTTACTCTCAATTTGCATAATTATTCTTAAGCACTTGAGGAGGCCTTATCGTAAACAATGCTCAGCCTCATCAAGCTCGCGGCTCCGCACCCGCCGGTGGTGGTTAAAAAGCGATCTTTGATTTATAGATTAGCATATATTGTTTTGGAATTGCGATGAATAAGCACTAGTGTATGCGGCATAAGCATCCGACTGAGCGTGAGCTGAGGAGCATTATATGGAGCAATAGAAGTCGCTGCCGCCGACACGGCATGACCGCAGATAGCAATCGAACTAAAGTAAAAATTCACGAACAATCCTAAATATAATCTTTTATCCTTAAAGCCAAAATCAAAACGCCCGCAAGTTGCGGGCGCATACACTGTGCTTATGAAAATTGGGGTGCCCGTCGGTGATGTTGGAAGCTCGATCATAATTGAACGTTAATGGATTCGAAAGGTTTCGCTTTATAAATCAAAAATTTTCGGCGCTTTCATAGGATTTCATTTTGGTGTTAATCTCCTATTCCAAACGGACAGCACACCATGCAAAGCCCGCAAGCGTCCTTACGTTTCCATGCTTCCAGCGTTCGGCTGCGCATTTTATTGCACAAGTGATAGTCAATGAGTTGATCTCTGGTTGTTTGGCTATTCCATGTTTGTCCCCTTATGGCATGATAGGGGCAGCTTTCCGTACAAATACGGCATTCTTTCGGACAACGGCTTTGCTGCATGGGCATGCCCAAAGGAAAATCCGCGTCGATGATCATGACGCCGAGCCGAACCCTCGGGCCGTATTTTTTAGTAATCAGCACGTCGTTTTTGCCGATCCAGCCCAGACCTGCCTTTACAGCGGCAAATTTAAAGGAAAACGGAGCCTCCAGAGTTTCTTCGCTTGTTTGCGATTCTTTCGGCATCAGATATTTGATTCCACGGCGCTCCAAAACCTTTGCCGCTTTTTTGAAGATCTCGAAATTCCGCTGCCTTGCTTCACGGATCAATTCATCGAATTTTTCTTCGTTATAATTTTCTGCCCTCATCATTTCTTTATGGGCGGATGCGATCACCAGCGCGCATCGGTACTCTTTTTGATAAGCGCCGAATGCTGTGTCCGATATGCCGAAGAGCACATCCGGATATTCAGCGATCATCGCCGTAATTTCATCATATGCATTCATTTTTTTCTCCGATTGATGGTTTTATTATAGATCGAAACGTGTTGGAAACCAATGCAGACTTATGATTTTCCACCAATTTGAATTAATGTGTTGTTTATGATTTTTAACTGTTGTTCGTATCTAAACTGCGGTAATGCCGCGTCGGCGGCAGCGACATCCTTTTCTCGAAAAGGATGCAAAAGGAGACTCGCTGATAAGGC
>DAITPG010000027.1:0-2655 GCA_036833715.1 Eubacteriaceae bacterium
CCGGGCGTCGGCGAGACCGATACCGCGAACGGAAGGCTGGCTTCCGTGCTGTCGTCGGCGTATTCTCTGATCAATCGCATTCTCGTCCATGCAGGGAGGCGCCGATGGCACACTTCAGCCGTTCGGCAACGGCGATGGCGGTATTAAATAATTCATGGATTTATCATATGATGTGCCATCGCCCGTATAGATTGCAGTAATTTTGTTCAGAGGGATCGCATTGGGTTGCTTGTAGGCATCCAAAAGAACAAAAAATCCCGCCCCCTCCGTTGCGGGAGAAGTATATAGTTGATAGGGCGTACCGATCACAATGTTTAAATTGGTTGTAAATACCGACATTGTGCTTGTTGGATACAATTTGATCAATTGCCCGATCACATGCGCAAGCTGAGCCATACCAAAGCAGTAAGAAGAAGTGCTGCTCCCGCTGCCGATATCATCGGAAAACACGGTTAACATCGCGGCAGTGGGTACGAGCGTCGATAGGTAAATAGATGAAGCTGTCGCATTGTTAAGCGTTAATGTAGCGGGCGGGACCGTGACTTCGATGATCCCCATGCCGCTGACTTGACCTGTTTTCATCGGTGAATTACCTACGGACGCAAGGGAATCAGACGCTATCAGCTCAAACGCAACGCCCGTAAAGGATGTTGAACTTTGCGTAGCCACCCACCAATTAACAAGGTATCTTCCGGCTTCATTGAAGGTTATGATACCCGTACCTGTGTCGTAATCGATATTTCCCGAACTGTACTGATTACATTCAAAGACCACAGGTTGCGCCGCCGCAATGGGTTCGGCTTTAAATCTTTCCAATATAAGAGCTATATTTGCCAAATTTATTCCTCCTTTTAAGAGTAATGGTAACGAAAGACAAAAAAAGGGTGCCCTTATATTATATGATTGGAACATTTATACTGTACCCGCAGGCTAATCCTGTATCGGATCAAACAAAACAGCAAAAAGACGCTTAATTTTCATAAGCGTCTTTTTGATTGCATCCTTGGAGGAACCTTTATTGATCTTCATGCCCGTTTATTGCGAAGTATGTATTTCCTTAGGCTGATTCTATTAAAACGCATGCGTCAATCTTTGTCAATAGCAGGCTTATAACTATATTCAAATTTTACAAACGTCTTACCTTTGCTTTAATGCCGGCAAGGTTCTTTTGATTAATACTGGGTCGATTCATTTTTTGATCGGCAGCCAATCAATGGCATGCTTGATGTAGGTATCTGCGGAAGCCCAATCGTGCTGCCCTTCCCCAACGATACAAGTCATTTCTATTTCCAGTTCGTCGGCCAGCGCCTTGAATTCTTCCTGGGCTCTTAAGGTGGGATCATCTTTGCCGACGCCCGAAAACAGCAAGGGTATCTGCGCTCCGTTTTCTTTTAACTGTCTGAGAAGATAAAACAGATCATTTTCGCTGTTGGGCACTTTGCTGATATCTCCGAAAATGTTTTCAAACATGGGAACGGTCAGCGGCGAGGTGACAAGGCGGTTAATATTGAGAGCGCCCATAGTGCTTGCTGCCGCACCGAACAGATCGGGACGCGAAAGCGCCAGGCGGAAGGCTGCGTATGAACCAAGCGACATGCCCGAAATAAAGGTATCTTCCCTTTTATCGGATATCGGAAACAGACCGCGGACGATAGCCGGCAGCTCTTCGGCTGCAAATGTCATGAATTTATTGCCGTGTACCATATCGGCGTTGCAGGCATTATATGCAGGAGGAATCACTAGCGCCAATTTTTTTTCGGATGCGTATCGTTCCACGTTTGTATAGCGTATCCAGTCGGTATGGTCGCTGCCCAATCCTCCGTAAAGATAAAGGACCGGATATTTTTTATTTGAGCCGTAGTGCTCTTTGATGTCTTTCATGCCCGACTGCGGATCGCCCAAAAATTTAAAACCGGTGTCGTTTCCGAGTGTTGGTATCACAACGGTGACAGGAATATTCATCATCAAGGTAACTGAAAAAACATTTAGGTCGATAATAGCCATATTTTACTCCTTTAATAAAATTTATACGGATCGAGTATAATCTGATTATAGCTGCGCACGCTGTTACATGCAACTAAATCCATTGATATTAAAAAAAATCATATAAAAAAATAAACGCACAAAAAAATCGTGTCCATTCCGATATTTACAAAAATTTTACATTTCAGAATCCAATTTTTTGTCGAATTTATTATATAATGATACCAAAGACTTGATTGGAGACAGATTTTGTACGCAGTTATCGACATCGGTTCCAATACCGTGCGCTTATCCAGCTATGAAATGATGGATAACGGAAAAATCAAAGAAATGTTCCATAAAAAATACTTTGTGGGCCTTGCCGGATACGTTGATGAATCGGGGAGGCTGAGCGCAAAAGGAATGCTTAAAGCTGTGGATGTTCTGTTGGAATTTCAACGGATCATCGAAAGCATCGACTTCGAACAGATCCATGTTTTTGCCACCGCTTCGCTGCGCAATATTCTCAATACCGATGAAGCTCATCGTTTCATTTCAGAAAAAAGCGGTTTTGACATCCGCATTTTAAGCGGAGTGGAAGAGGCGACTTACGATTATATCGGCGCAAGCCTGCAGACGGATTTTGAGAACGGACTATTGATCGATATCGGCGGCGGCAGCACCGAGCTTGTC
>DAITPG010000027.1:2665-14645 GCA_036833715.1 Eubacteriaceae bacterium
GGAAATGATGCTGCCTTGATGATCTTTCCGTTTTCAAAACGGAAAGATCATCAAGGCAGCATCATTTCCATTCGGCTCGCTTAACATGTTCACTAAATTCGTTAAAGGGAATTTCCCCAATAAACATGAATTCAATGAAATCAAACATCATGTCAAGAATCAGCTTGCCAATTTTGTGATCGACGAGCGCGACGATGTACCCATGCTCGGCGTCGGAGGCACCATTCGCTCTGTCGGAAAACTGAATAACGACTTTTTTGAATCCGAAGACGGCGAACGGTTTGTGACTATTAAAAATATTAAAAAAATGAAACATTATCTGTCCGGAGGAACGACGGAATCGATTTTGAAGCTGGTGCAGCTGGTTCCGGAGCGCACCCATACGATCCTGCCGGGGATGACCGTTTTAAAAACAATAGCGAAGCATTACAACTGCACACACCTTACCGTTAGCAATTACGGTGTGCGCGAAGGCTATCTGATATCAAAACTGCGCGGGGGTGATTCTTGCGATGAAAAATAAAAATGAATACGACTTTATGCAAAACCGAGAGCTATCATGGCTGCGGTTCAACGAAAGGGTGCTCGATGAGGCAAGGGATACATCGGTGCCTCTCATGGAGCGGCTCAAATTCGTTTCGATCTTTACCAGCAATTTTGATGAATTTTTTATGATTCGCGTGGGCAGCCTATATGACCTTTCCATGGTGGATGATTCCGCGGCGGACAACAAAACCGGCCTGACCCCAAGCGAGCAGCTAGGCAAAGTTTACAAGGCCGCCGTTCCTCTTTACAAAGAGAAAGATGAAGCCTATTCCATGGTCACCGAAGATCTGCGAGCGTTGGGTGTTTATGAACTGGATATCAGAAATTTAACAGAAAATCGGTACAAAAGCGTTAAACGTTATTTCAAAAGATATATCCTGCCGCTGCTGTCTCCGCAGATCGTGGACAACCGTCATCCGTTCCCGCACCTGCCAAGCAAAGATATCCACATCGTTGCCTGTCTGGAATCCAAAAAAAATAAACTTCTCGGAATCATACCCATTCCCGATGCCTTGCCTCCCGTTGTTTTCATCGGCTCGGATCAGATCTGCTATGTACGCACCGAGCTGATCATCCAAGAATTTGCCGAGCAGATTTTCGATATGTATCAGGTAACCGAAAAAACCTGCCTGTGCGTGACCCGCAATGCGGATATCACAGCCGACGACGACCTGTATGACAGCAACGTGGATTTTCGCCATGCAATGAAAAAGCTTTTATCCAGACGTCGAAATCTGTCGGTCGTTCGGCTGGAGCTGTCTTCAAAGATCAGCGATCATTTGGAGAAGATTTTTTTAAATAAATTTGACATCAAACGAAATCAGATATTCATCACATCTTCCCCTATGAAAATGTCCTACGTTTTTTCGCTGAGTGCAAAATTGCCTTTAGCGCTCAAAAAAACCCTGTATTATCCCCCTTTTAAACCCAGGCTCGCCGAAGGGGCAAGCCTAAAAACAAGCGTTATGAATCAAATCAAAAAGCGTGACTATCTGATATCCTATCCCTACGAAAGTATGGAATTCTTTTTAGAAATGATTAGGGAAGCTTCTGTGGATCCCAATGTTGTTTCCATTAAAATAACGATCTACCGCCTTGCGCAAAAAGCGCGGCTGGTGGAATATCTGTGCGCGGCGGCCGAAAACGGCAAAGACGTTGCGGTACTCATTGAATTGAGGGCCCGTTTTGACGAACAGAACAACATCGACTGGTCTGAAAGGCTGGAAGATGCCGGCTGTACGCTTATCTATGGATTTGACGAATACAAGCTGCATTCTAAAATATGCCTGATCACGTACAAGGAAAAGGGCGTAGTCAAATATATGACACAGATCGGCACAGGCAACTACAACGAACGCACGGCCGAGCTTTATACCGATCTTTCGATCATTACCGCCAATCAGTCGATCGGTCAGGATGCGGCCAACTTTTTCAAAAACATGGCGCTCGGCAGCATCGAAAGCCATTACAAAAGTTTGCTGGTGGCACCTGCCGCTTTTAAAGACCGCATCTTGCAGATGATCGAGCGTGAAACACAAAAAGGCGAAAACGGCCGTATTACCATGAAGCTTAATTCGATCACGGACAAAGACATGATCCTAAAACTGTCGGAGGCCTCCTGCGCGGGCGTAAAGATCGATTTGATTGTGCGGGGCATCTGCTGCATACTGCCGGGTATAGAGGGATATACCGAAAATATTACAGTCACCAGTATCGTCGGTCGTTTTTTGGAGCACTCGCGTGTTTTCAGCTTTGGCACGGGTACGGAGCAGCTCATGTATATTTCTTCGGCGGATCTAATGACGCGCAACACACAGCGCCGCATCGAAATTGCCTGTCCAATCCTGGCGGACGAGCATAAAAACCGCATCAACCGCATGATCGAAGTAATGCTGGCCGATAATGTGAAAGCGCGCCGCATGCGTCCCGATGGAATATACGAAAAGAAAGAACAGGACGGCGCCCTGATCGATTCGCAGCAGTATTTTATCGATGAAGCGCAGAAAGCGCCCAAAAGCGATACGCAAAGCACACACACCATTTTTGTCAATTTAAAAAACAGAACCAAAATGAAGGATATTGTTTAAAGAGTTAAGATCTGAACGAAAATAAGAAACCTGCCGGTTTGCGGCAGGTTCTTTATTTACGAAGTCAGTGATTAATTATGAAAAGAACTGCCTTCAATAAATTTACACTTCAGCAAATAAACTGTTGGGCAGCGATTAATTTCATTTCGCTGAATTTCAGCCTTGCTGAAAAATTCGCTATGTAGGGCTTGGGCGGAAACATCATCCGTATAACCGATATAGGCCAACAAAATCTCCTCGTCGTTGATCGATATCGGCGTGTGCTGATTAAATCCCCATATTTCGGCTGCTGTTTCGGTTTGATACGTTTCCATAAATCTCAATGAAACACTGCCCGCGGCTAAGGTCCAAGTATCTTCTTTCTTTTCGGCCAACGCTGATTCCATCGTCGCTAAAAAAAGCGTCTTTTCTCCGGCCGATATGGGTGATTGAAATATGGAACTGACTTCCGCTTTTTCGCCGTTGACATATTTCTCAACCCATGCCGTCAGCACATAGTCATTTTGTGCGCGAATATCATAAACAAATGCATAGTCGCTTTCCGCCGACAAAATAAAATCTTCTCGCCCCGTTAAATCTGTAAGCGTCATTGAATCGTTTTTTTGGATGTTTTCGCAGGCAGATAATGACATTACAGACATGAGAAAAAATAAACACACTATTTTTTTCATTGAACCCTCCCCAAATGTATCTATTCACATACAGTACGATTTAAACATGAAATTTTTATAAATTATACATGATGATTTTTATTTGTGTAAGCAAACACATTATAGTATCTTCCACCCCCGGCTCATTGCGATGGCCTTCAATTCGGGTTCGGGATCGACAGCCACGGCCCGTCCCACGGTTTCGAGCAACGCAACGTCGGAAAGGCTGTCCGCATAGGCGATACTGTTAAGCCAATCGATTTCTTGGTCCTTAAAATGGGATTTAATTTCATCAAGCTTAAGCGCTCCGCTCACAATGATCAAAGGACGGGTGTTGTCAACGATGCCGCCGCCGAAATTCATTTGCGTGCCCAAAGCGGTATCCATGCCCAAATCTTCTGCAATGGACTGCATCAGCATTTGATAGGTACCCGAAAGCAGCACCGTATGAAAACCGTCGTTTTGAGCCTTTCCGATGGCATCGATGACGGCGGCGTTGCACATTGGCGTGATCTTTGCCGCGCAATCTTCAAAAAAATGAGCGACTTCATCCTCACGCATGCCTTCGAAAATGAGGTTGAATTTCTGTACGGCCGTTTTGCGCATTTCTTCCCTGGTAAGCTTTGATTTCATGCCGGTCTTGTAAACAATGTACATAACGAGTACCGAAAAATATACGCGGTAATATTTCGCTTTGGAATAGCCCATCGTTTTCCACTGCTTCAGCAGAAAAGGCAAAATGTCATGCTGAAATAAAGTCCCGTCAAAGTCAAAGATCGCAAGTTTCAAAAGCGTCGGCCTCCGTAGTCTATTTTCATTAGTAAAACAGAAAAACCCTCGCTTGTCAAGTTTAGCCGTTTAACGGATCAATGGATCAAAGAGCGCAGGGAAACTTGGATGACGATTTTAAAAATTATCTTGAATTCAATTTTAAATCGATATACGCTTATGCTGGAAGTGAAAAGAAAGGAATTAAGAAAATGAAATATGAAATCGAAAATATGCGGCAAGTAAAAATCGCCTATATCCGCCGCGTCGGCGCTTACGGAATAGGCAACGCGCATACGATGAAAGCCTTAAAGGAGTGGGCAAGTAAGCATGGCTTAATGGACGATTCCGCTGTCATTTTCGGCATCGCGTGGGACGACCCCATGGCCACACCGCCCGAAAATTGCCGCTACGATGCCTGCATCGCGGTCAGTGATGCTTATACTGCGGACGGAGGTATTGACATCGGTGCAATCGGCGGCGGCAGTTATGCCGTCTTCAAAATCAAGCATACGACGGAAGCAATGCAGAGAGCTTGGGGCGAAATATTTCCGGAGCTTGCGAAAAATCAGCGGAACTTCGATCCGTCAAGGCCGATCTTGGAAAGATACGCCGTAGATTTATTAAATGATGGTTTTTGTGAGATATGCGTGCCGGTTATGTAGTTTATGTTTGAGAACGGAATCCTCTTTAAATCATAATTCTCTCTTGCCCTTTGTCCTATAACCGACATATACGTAGTCAGTATACAGAAAAACCCGAAAAAAATCTGCTATGTTTTGGATCGAAAAATTTTGATGCAAAGAAGAAATCCTACCTGTTTTCAGCAAGTAGGATTTTTAAATTTCATTTATTGCATACTTAAAGCGATCTTCCTCTCGGCCGTTCATCCTGCGGCGCGCTTAAAGCCACATGCGCGGTTTTGAGCAGTTCGGTAATTTTCAAGCCCTGCGGGCAGTTGCCTTCGCAGATGCCGCATTCGATGCAATGGTCGGCGCCGTGTCCGTGCGGCATAATGGCGTTGGCATACACAAAACGATCGACAAAATGCTCCTTGTATTGCTGATAGCTGTTGTAAAGCTTGAAAATTTCGGGAATATATACCCCCTGCGGACAAGGCATGCAGTACTTGCAGCCCGTGCACCCGATGGCGTTTTTTGCTTCATACATCAGGCGTATCTTGGTGATCAGTTCTTGATCGGCTTCGCTCATCACATTGGGCTGCGCGTTTTCAAAGATGCGCAGATTGTCCTTAAGCTGCTCCATGCTGGACGCTCCGCTGAGGATCACCGAAGCCTCCGGCTTGTCATACAGCCAGCGGAAGCACCATTCCACAAGAGAACGCTTCTCGGGGTACGCTTCCAGCAGCGCGGGCACCTCCTCGGGTATGTTGGTGAGCAAATTGCCGCCGCGCAGAGGTTCCGTCACCACCATCGCAAGCCCTTTTTCGGCTCCGTATCGGAGTCCCTCCACACCCACCTGCGTGTTGATATCCAAAATATTCAGCTGGATCTGCGCCATTTCCCATTCGAAGGAATCAACGATTTCCTTAAAGCCGTCCAGTGTGTTGTGTATGGAAAAACCCTTGTGCAGGATCTTGCCTTTTTTGATCATGTCATCAAGAAATTTCAATCCGTCATGTTTTTTTACCTTTTCCCAATGATGGTAGTTGAGATTATGGAGCAGATAAACATCGATGTGATCGGTTTGCAAACGAACCAGCTCTTCATCCAGGTGCTTTTCAAAATCTTCGTGCTTTTCGATAAACCAGATTGGGCTTTTGGTGGCGATGCGGGCTTTGTCGCGGTAGCCGTCCGTAAGCGCCTTCCCCATGGTGATTTCACTGTTATTGTACATATAGGCCGAGTCCAGGTAATTGACGCCGTGATCAATGGCGTAGCGCACCATGGCGATGGCTTCGCTCTCTTCCTTGGGGAAGCGCATGCAGCCGAGGCCGAAGCGGGAAACTTCCATGCCGGTTTTGCCGTATTGCGTATATTGCATCGTTTTTGATCCTTTCAAAGAAATGATTTTTAATTAAATATATACATTAGAGTACACTCTAAGTCAAGAAATAAATCTTGATTTCAGATAAAATTTACGAAATTTCGTGTGATTATAATCGTTCATAATTTAATTGATAAATCGTATTTTCTTTAATGATCGGGTTTTCGAAATCAGAAAGTAATTTTAGTTTTTCTTTTGATTCGAATGTGTTGATATCTCCCAACACCCAAATGCACTTAACAGCTAATGCATAGGCTTCATCGTAATCTAAATACTCAAATTGAGTCTGAGAAGTAGTATATAAACCTCTATCATACTTGTTGACTTTAATTTTTGAAAGATCATTGCGATATCTTCATGCATATAATGCCACCTTTCAACAAGAAGTTTTTTTAAAATATCAATGAACTCCCCATTGAAAAGATCAAATAAATAACAGACATATAAATATAATTCAATATCAACAGCATTTTTTTAGATACGCTGATTCTAAATTTCTTATCATATATTTACGCCTATTCAGATGAAATCGAAAAAAATGAATTCCAAAATCCTCTTTTGCTAAAACTTTATCTATCGACCGATAAATTAATTTTGCATGCCTTTTTTTCATTAATACCTTACCCGATGCCCTTAATTACTTATAAACTTAATCACCCGTGATTATACGGTATATGCGCCGAACCCAAAAACATCGGCGTATCCCGCTCGATGAGAGTTCGCAGGTTCTCTCCCACCGCTGTCGGCAGCAGGCGGATATCATGGAGCCGTTTGAATTCAACCCACTCAATGCCTGTCTGCATGTCATCGCTCTCGGTGGGAGCAGTTTGCTCTTCACTCTGCAGCTCGCATACAAAAATATGCAGCATCTTGTGCACATACTGCGGATAGGTTTTTTTAAATTCCTCGTTGTCGCAGATTTCCTCGCAAAGCGCCGCAAACCGCACAGGGCGCACCTGATAGCCCGTTTCCTCAAGGCATTCGCGCATGACCGCTTCGTGCAGCGTTTCAAAAGGATTCTGCCCGCCGCCGGGCAGCGAATAATAGCTGCCGTTGTGCTCGTCGTAACATTGGTTAAGTAGGACTTTCCCTTCATGGAGGATGATCGCTTTGGCTGTACTTCGGATACTCATAAGGCTCCTTCATTCAATAATTAGATTTCTTAGGGTCAATGTGCTCTGTGGCATGGGTATGTTCGTGAATAACGGATAAAGGTTCCGAGACATTTTCAAGCGAAAAGAAATTAAAAAAATCGAGCTGAAATTTATCGTCATGCCGTTTTTTATTGCGCTCGTTGAAAATGTCTTTACAACAGTTTTCATAATCATATATTATAAAACCGTTTATATATTTGTATCTGCCGAGATACAAAGTACCTCTGTTGTTTTTTGCACATATCTCGTAAGTATGAATATCTTTCATCGGCTTTTCGATCAATCTTAGTTCACCATAATTATAGGCTCGGATCACCCTTTGATTGGTAATCAAAAACCACGTATGAATTTTAACGTATATTCGAAACGATATAAAAAGGATCGCCAAAAATAATACCAACGGAAAAATAGTGACTATATTTTTAAAACGGTCTCAAAATTAAATCCTGATAAGGCGGTAATTATAAGACCGATGAAAATCAGTATTCCAAAAAGTGTCTGCATCTCCACTTTCTCAACAACTTTCAAACTCGGTTTTGCCCACCACAAAACCGTTTCATCTTCCGCCAATTTTTTTTTGATTTGCTCTGGAAGCTGCTTTTTTTCCATCCTACCCCTCAGATCCCTTATTTCTTTTCGGTTCGATATATTCAACCGCGTTCGTATGCGCGCGAAGAACAAAAATCGCTTTTTCCGCTTCCTTGACTGCATAAAAATTTAAAAATCTCAGTAGAAATTTGTTTTTGTTATATCGTGGATTGTTATTCGTGTTAAACCAATCTTCTTTGCCTGTTAGATAATCAAAAACCTTGTATGCGCTGATGAGTCGGTAATCGCCCAAGTAAATACTGCTTGTTGATTTACTCCTGACGATTTCAAATCGGCGTATTTCCGTCAAAGGCTTTTCAATAAACCTGCTTATAAAACCGGTACTGATATACAGTGCGCGGCGGTCAGTGATCAAAAACCATGTATGGGTACGACCGGTCAGTAATTTCAGATAATAACAGATGAGTATTATGCCAAAAAAAATTATAGCAATTAAAAAATCGTAAATCTCAGTAAGCTTTCCGTCAAGAAAAAATTCAAACAAAATAAAGGCGAGCGGCAGCATCGCCAAAGCAGCAATTTCTTTTTTTTCATAATGGGTCAAAACTGTCATGCACGGCTTCGCCCACCACAAAATCATCTCATCGGCTGCCAATTTTCTTTTGATTTGCTCGGGAAGCCCTTTTTTTTCCATCCTGCCCCTCATATCCCTTGATATCAATATTTATCCAAAA
This sequence comes from Eubacteriaceae bacterium, assembly GCA_036833715.1. Taxonomy (GTDB): domain Bacteria; phylum Bacillota; class Clostridia; order Eubacteriales; family Anaerofustaceae; genus JBGMEA01. The sequence goes on from DAITPG010000027.1 coordinate 11,161, forward strand.
ATCCGATGCGCCTTTTGGGTTCCTCGGGCTGCTTTCTGCAAAGAGAAGTCAAAAGGAAGCTGATCTGTGTGACATTCTGAATCAGCTTGATCGGTGAGCCGTCCTCTGCGACGCCGTCAAATTCAATCAGGCTCGGGTCATGGTACGAAATATCATGTACCGCAAAAACGATGGTTTGCCCAAAGCTGACAAGCTTAAGACCCACCTCAAATTCCTCACCCAGACTGTTATCAAAATCCTGTATCTCCTGCGCCAATATCTTTGCGAAATTACTGGCTAGGTTCTCTTGCGCGGTCTGGCTGATCATTGCGTTAAAATTGGAAATCTGCGGCGCTTTTGCGGGTGTAGGGTCTTTGCAGTCCATAAATTTGTCCTCCGTTATCATGATTTAATTATATCCCAGATAGAATTTATGCAATTAAATTATCATCCATGGTACAATTTCTAATTCTTTATTTACCAAAATTTCCTCCAATGCTTCTTGATTGATCGGCTTGTTGCTTGAGATAAAAAGATCAAGGTGATCCGTCGGCGTTACTGCATATTCAAGATCGCCGCTGATAAAAACAGGAAAAGTGTAATATTTTAAAGCTGAATAAAAGATATCTTTGAGCAAAGCCTTTTCATCTGTATAAATGCTTCCTTCAAAATTCGCTCCTATTCTGCAAAGTTCCATTGCGTGTTTTAAAAGCGAGTCACCCTCTGCCTTTGCATACCATCGCCCTTCCCTATACTTGACAATATAAAAGGATTCGGTCCGAAAATATTGCGCAAGATTTATAAATACTTGATATAAAACAAAAGCGTTTCGGTCAAATTTCACTGTTTGTTCTTCATCCATATCCCACTCGTATCTTTGCCCGCTCATTTCTATAAATCGTATAATCAAGCCGTTTTGAACAGCATCAAAACTGCCTTTTGAAAAATGCGTGCAATTTTTTATGTATTTTTTTGTTTGGTTTTTCCTTACAAACTCAATCATCCATTTCCCTCTTGAATTAGTATAGCTGTATTGCGCGGAACTTGTCAACGTTGGCTATAAAAAAAGCGCGGTATCGCCGCGCCGTAACGATTCTGTTGGTTCAATCCTTCCAATCTTCCATGTTAAAATCAAAATCATCATAATCATCAAAATTTTCTTTATCGTGAGAAACCATGTTCTTATCCCGCAGTGTAAACTTTTCTACGCTTTGTTCCAGTATTTCCGCCTGCGAGGTCAGCTGTTCGCAGGCTGCCGCAGTTTGCTGCGCCGTGGAGGATATGGTTTGGATCACGGATGATACCTGAGCAAGGCCGCTGTTCATTTCCACGATGCTTCCGTGCTGCTTATTGAAGTTGGATGAGATGTCCGCTACCAGCAGCGATATTTTTTCGATCCCTTCCGATATGCTTTCGAAGGCCTTGGCTGCCGTATCGGCAACCTGCGTTCCGCGGTCGATCCTGTTAAGTGTTTCGCGGATTAATAATTCGGTTTCTTCAGCAGCTTTTGTGCTTCGCTGCGCCAGATTGCGCACTTCGTTGGCAACTACGGCAAAGCCCGCCCCTTCTTTTCCTGCTCGGGCTGCTTCCACAGCGGCATTGAGCGCAAGGATATTGGTTTGGAAAGCGATATCGTCGATGTTTTTAATGATCTTACCCACATCTTTGGAAGCTTTGCCGATCTCCTCCATCGATAGCAGCATCTCCTTCATATTGGTATTTCCCGCTGCAGCATTGTCTTTCACGTCCGTCACCAGATCATACGTATCGCTGACGGTTTGGTCACTTTGCAGCGAAAGTGTGTCGATCTCTGCCGCCTGCGCGCTCAATTCCTGTACGGCTCCCGCCTGCTGAGCCGCGCCTTGGGCCAGCAGCTCGCTGCCCTGCGTCAGTTGCGTGCAGCCTGAAACCACCTGCTCGGAAAGTTCATGGATGCCGCCCAGAAGTGAATTGAAAGAATCCGTTACTTTATTAAGGCCGCGCGCAAAGCCGCCGATTTCATCCTTCGATTTTTCATCAACCAGGATATCCAGTCTGCCCATACTGATCTCTTCCATTACCGCCAGCATATCTTTCATCGGTTTGGTTATGAAGTCGAAATTGATGATAAAAAAAGAGCCGATCATAAACAGGCCCCCGTATATAGCTAAAATCCCAGCATTGAAGTTTTTCGCAAACGATTCATAATTACCGCCGCCTTTGATGATAAAATACGCAAACACATACATGGAGCCGAAGCTTAAGCTTAAAACAAAAAAACTTAAAAGGTAGATTTTAAACTTGATGGAGTTAAAAAACTTTACTTTCATACGGATTCTCCTTGATGCCGAGTAATAAAGCCAAAAGATGATAGCTTGTTATTAATATCGTCTATGAAGTAAAAATCTTAAGCCGAAACAAGAATTTTTAACATAAAAATAAAGCCCAATTGAATTTAGACTTTATTATATAAAATATAGGTCAAATTAATGTTTTCTAATTGTAAAGATGATTGCGGCACCCGTCCATACTCCATTGACCGCAAAGCCAATAACAGCGTGCAGCATCGAAGGCGTTGTCATCACTCGAGCTGTCCAGTAAAAAGGAACCGCCGAACAGACCGCTATTACGATCGGCAGACCCGTCAAATCACCTGCCGAGCTTAATATAAACAAATTCATGGCCTTGGCAAGCGTTAACCCCTGCACCTTATCCTTTGCGAGCGCAAAAAGAAACAAGGCCGAAATTGTACTTTGCATTCCGGCAAACAGCATTATTGTAAAAAAGTATGGCCCGTGTATGACATTCAGGCGCAGCACAATATGCATGATCGCTGTGTACACCATACTCAGCATAAATGGCAAAAGCAATCGGTTGGTGACATATCCCCTAAACCCGATGGGCGTTACCGACATCAATTCGCAAATACCGGCGTCCCGCTCATCGATCATCATAAAAGCGCTCACAGCGCCCAGCATTCCCGGGGCAAGAAGCAGGCAAAAGGCCTCGACATAGGGGTAATAGGGTGTGATAATAAATCCCGTGTACGTTTTGAGTAGTGGCGCTCCGTAAACGATCATCAGCTTAATGGCAAAAACCGCAAGAAAAGGCACCATCATAAATATCAGCAAAATAGGGTCGCGAGCCAAATTTTTAATATCCGCGGAAAATGCTTTTTTATTCACTCGTTTTGCCTCCCGAAAGAATTTTTTGTTCGTAGACCCGCAGCGCACAGCGGAAAACGGCGAGGATGCCAACCAAAAGGACTGCGCCGTCCGTCAGGATGCTGAGCAATGGGTAACGGATAAAAGCGCCTAGCAGCAATTCAAGGCCTGCGAGCGTCGGAATTGCCTTAAATATCCACCAAAACGGAAAACCGATGAGAGCAAAGCACGGCAGCACGGCAATAAGCATTAAAGGGATGGCACGCAGAAAATAACGGTTAACGGTATCCGCGCCGCCTGCCGCTACGAAGCCAAGCAGCGTATACAAAAATGAATTGAGCAGTACGGAAACGATCAACAGCG
>DAITPG010000028.1:0-14619 GCA_036833715.1 Eubacteriaceae bacterium
AGACGACCCGGTAGACCTTGTCGAGCAGCGGATCGATCCCTTTTCCGAATTCAATGATCAATTGCTGAAAAAAGGCCGTCGGTTCCAATAAATCGATCAAATATTCGGATGCTTCGATATCCGGGGCCGTTTTGGAAGTGGCCTCCTGAAAATAATCAAAAATCGTATCCAGAAGCTCGTTTTTATTGGAATAATGTTTATACAGGGTGCTTTCCCTTACGCCAACCTTTGAAGTGATGTCTCTCACCGATACGCCGTCGAATCCGCTTTGAGAAAACAGTTCGACCGCCGCTTCAAAAATTAATTTTTTTGTGTTTTTTTCGTTTGTCAACAGCCCTCTCCTTTTTGTAATCCTCCGGCAATCGTACATAAGATTAGGAAACGTTTGTTTCTATATTTGTAGGTTAACGTTCGTTTTCTGTCAAGTGATTTTTATACAATTATCATTCTTTTATGACAGCCGTTTTTTCAAATAAAAAAGCACCTGTAAGGTGCAATTGAATAAGTCGACCTTATACGTCCTACTTCGGTCGGATGCGTTCATCCCCTGCTTCGCTCAAAGCCCAAAAACCGAGTTCCCTGAAACGTCAGCTTTCCCCTGTCGCCCTCCACGATCATGCCGTATTCGTAATCGCTGACCCGCAGTTCCATGCGGTCGCCGCTGGGCACCTCGAAAGTCACGTAATACGTTGTGGACGAGCTCATCGAGTCCATGTTGTTTTGCCCCGTGCTGTGATGATAATGCTGAACGTCGGCTCTTTTGGTCACCGCCGCGGCGTCGACCGTAAGCACGGGAGAATCGTTGTTGCGCTTCCATTGTCCCGCTCCGCGCACCAGCCGCACGATGATGATGCCGATGACCAGCGCAAAGATGATAAAGAAAAAGAAAGGCATAATGCCGAATAATAAGTTAAATCCGTCGAATGGTGAATACAAGCAGAACCTCCGAGATATTTAATATTGATTTTTATTGTTGTTCAGATCGCATGCGCCGTCCTTATAGTCGATCACGATCTTTTCGCAGTTTCGGCACAGATAAGCGCGCACAGCTGAGCCCTTCATCAGCGAAAGCTCCGACAACAGTACGGAACCGTCATGAAATTCGGCCCGGTTAAAAAAATGCTTTTTATCCTGCCAGGATAATTCATGCGGGCTTCGGATCACGCCGCTTTCCATTTCTTGATGGCAATAGGGACAATTCATTGGGACACTCCTTGATTTTATGATACCATGTTGGTTCGGACAATAACAGCTACGGTATGATCAATCTTCATTCTTATTATGCTTCGGTATAATTGCTCATTTCGTTGGCTGACGCCTGCGCGTTGATCTCAGATTTCGTTGTCTTGCGCCGGTCAGCCATTCGCATAAAGAAGATAACAAGTTCGTACCCCAGCAGCAATTCGCAGATGACCCTCGGCTGTATATCATACAACAGCCATAGAGGCGCAAACCATGGCAAATCATAACCGGAAGAAAGCTGTAACTTGATATACGACATATACCGAATCACCGTGAAATAGAGCACGGGAACGCCGACGATGATGAATTCGGCCAAGGCGCCTTTTTTATCGCCTGCGTACTTTTTACCCATACGCCCCAGCAGCGCAAACAGTCCGCCGCCCAGTATCGTAAAAACAGCCTTCACAAGGGTGTCCGGCCGCCACGTAAGCGTGGCATGCGACAGATACCGCAGCACGGCGGTGTACGTTTCAAAAAACAGAAATTGATAGACCAAAAATAAAACGACCCAAAGCACATAGCGAAGATAGATTTTTTTCATTCTTATTCCCTCCCCTTTATCCGTCCGTATCGTTCGGACGGAAACAAAACTTTTCTCTTCTATAATAACGTTTAATGTGCCGAAAAAGTAACAGCCATGGAGAAATTTATTTATTTATTTTGAATAAACATGAATTCAATCTTTTTTTGTTGATGAAAATTGCTGAATCGTGTATGATGAAGGCAAATAGGTTGTGAGGGTGTATATGGAAGATAAGATAGTTTTTGATTTTACGGAATTGGACTTTCAAAATATTAGTTATGATTTTAAACAACTTTACATACAACATGCATCCCGAGCTAAGCGAAAACAATATTTCATTGATAAAATAAACGATGAAAAAGTACAAGTCACAATAACAAACAGCGATCATAACGAATATACTTGCATCTATCGTTATCTTGAAAAAGAAACGATTATTCGGATGATAGAGTATGGTCAGCCTTTGCATCTCGACGGTATTTACGTCAAAGATTTTAATATCGAGGAAATAAACGATATACAAAATCATCCTTTAAAGGATTTCAGCGCTCAATGTAGTTTTTGGGACGGCACAACTTCTTTTAATTATTCGTCATTCGTCGATGGTATTATAAGTTTTAAAATGGCGCAATTCGGCGATGGCGATTTGTCTTTTGTGGGCACGCAATTTGGTGATGGCGATATGTTTTTTAATGATACACAAATGGGGTTTGGCAATATATTTTTTATTTATGCGCATTTCGGAATTGGCAATATATATTTTAATGGCGCACACTTTAGCTTTGGCGATGTATCTTTTTCAGGAACAAATTTCAACAAAGGCAGCATATATTTTTGGAATACGCAATTCGATGTTGAAAATGTATCGTTTAATGAAGCGCAATTCAGCGGCAGCGATATATCTTTTGATGGTGCATACTTCGGTGATAGCAAGGTTAATTTTTCGCCGAAAAAAATTGACGTTGAAAAAATAAGTTTTCATGATTGTAAAGCAAATTATGTGCTTATAAAAAATGTCATTTTCAAAAATTACGTTGATTTACGATTTAAAAAAATTTATGAATTAATTATTGAGGAATGTAAGATAGAAAAGGTACTGCAATGCGACACCGTAAATATAGCAAAGCTTTCTTTACTAAATACGATCAACCTTGGCCAAATCTATATTCATTGGGATAATATACAGTCAGGCAAACAAAATGCAATCGATAATGGTTTTACCGGTTTAGGAACGAAACAACGACCATTTACCCACAAAGAAATGTCTGACCAATTCCGCATGCTCAAAGAAAACTTCCATAACATCGGCTATTACGACGATGAAGACAAAGCCTATTTCGCCTATATGCGACACAAACGACTTGCTCTCAAAGAAAAAACCGACGAAGATAACAAAGAAGTAAGCAAAGCAACAAAAGGCGAAAAGCTAAAGGCAACATTAAAAAATCGATCCCAACGTGCCTTTTACTGGCTGTTTGAGAAGATCGGCGGCTTTGGCACCAAACCGCTCAATATCCTCGGCTGGGCGGCAGGGTTTGTCGTCGGCTTCGGCATCATACAGGCCTTCTTTATGCAAAGCGATTCTTTCTGGCTCAAACTGCTGAAAGGCTGTTATTTCAGCACCATCACGTTTTTTACCATCGGCTACGGCGATGTGCTGCCCGCAAACGGTTGGTCGGCTGTGTTTTCGGGCGCAGAAGGCTTCGTCGGCGTAGTGACGATGTCCTATTTCACAGTTGCGCTGGTTCGCAAGCTGCTCCGTTGAGCGGCTTTTTTATGTTTTTTCAAAAGTATTGAAACGCGATCATTCTGTCTGCGGAGTCACGGCGGAGGCATTTGCGATCTTCGCATCATCGGACACCGGCGCGGCTTTTTTAAATTTTCTCATTCTTATCACAAACGCGCACAGCTCATATCCCAGCACCAATCCGCAAAGGGTGGTCGGGGTTTCTTTGTAAATCAGCCATATGGGCGCCATGCCGGGCATAGTTTCGGCTCCGGTGATACTCAAAAGCCAAAAGGGAAGCACCGTTGCTGTGGCTCCGTACAATGCCGGAATCCCTACAATGAGCAGTTCCAGCAAGGCCGCTTTCTTGGTGTCGGCTCGGTGCATGCCGCCGAAAGCCAATACGGCAAACAGGATACCCGCTAAAACGGCAAACAGCAAACTGACTCCATTCACGAGTCCCAAGCCGAAATTGATGAGCGACATCTGCTTCGCCCATCCAGCCGCCCTATAAAACAGATACAGATAAACAAAAAACAGAACATCCCAAAAGACATAAAACAAAAACGGTTTTTTCATGTTCTTCCCCCTTTCGTCCGTTCGGTCAGTCGACGGACGTTTCTTTTATAATAACGTTTGAGCAGGCATAAAGTAACACAATATCCAAAAAATTATTCAAATTTATAATAAATACGAAAACAGGAACGCCCTTTTTTCAAAGCCGAATTTTTCGTAAAATTCATGCGCCCGCTCTCGATGAAAGCCCGAATCCAATTCGACGCGCTTGAGCCCCTGTTCCTTGGCGAGGCATACGGCCTCGGACAAAAGCTGCGAACCGATACCCTGTCCCCGGCAGTTTTCGTCCACAACCATTGCGTACACATAAGCGATCTGCCCTTCCTGCCACAGATTATTGACCACGGCGTACGCGCAGAATCCCACGATCCCGCCCTCCGCTGCCGCGCAGAGCAGAACGTCCGTGTCCGAAGCCGAGGCTCTCGCAAAAACTTTATACAACGCGTGTTCGTTGATTTCTTTGCTCGGCCATAACTGAGCGAACAAAGGGCGGATGCGCTCAAAATCCTTTTCGGTTGGTGTGATGAGTTCAATTCCCATATTTCCTCCTTTCTGAAGATAAAGGCACGCTATTGTGCATGCCTTTATTTATTACAGCGGATTAAATGACCATAGTTGATCCGTCGTTCCATAATTATTTTGTATTCTTATAAAATAGTGATTGTAATGGGAATATGGCTTATCTGTTCCCTGGGTCAAAACGAGATTAGGATTATCTTTGAAGGCAATGATATATTTTCCGTTGCCGTCCGCTTTTATGATGAATGAGGTTGAAGATGAGGCACTCGCGCGAAGAGTATTCCCTGCCGAGATACCGTCTACGGCGCTGATATACATACCCTCGTAGCGTTGGATTTGTAATAAGTAGGAACCGTCCGCTTGCACGATGGGAATGATAATCTGTTCAGGACTGCCGTCATCCGGCGCGGTAACAAGTCCGTAAGTAAATATGTCGGAATCCGTACTGTATCCGTTCATAAATAATCCATTGGCTGCGTTGATGATATGGTATTTTCCATTCCCAATCGGACTGTCATACATGGGTTTGAAGCTAATATGATTTGCGGCAGTATAAGAGCTATAGGATATACCGTTGTAAGCGCGTACAAGATAGGTATAGGTGATCCCATTTACCAGCCCCGATTTGGCATAGGATGTACCTGTTACGGAAGTTAACATCGTGTATTTCTGAATCGATGAATCATATGAATAGATGTTGTATTTGATTGCTCCCGTTACTTTGTTCCACGTTAGTGTTACTTTTCCATCACCTGCCTTGGCAGTCACTTTGGGAGCTGCGATGGGTTTTATTTTAACCAAATTGGCTGTTGTGTAAGCGCTCCAATTCATTCCGTTATATGCTCTTACGAGATAAATATACGTAGTTCCGTTTGTCAATCCCGTTTTGGTGTAGGAGGTACCTGTAACGGAAGCTATGGTAGTATATTTCTCTGTGCCGGAATTATAAGAAGAAATTTGATAACGAATCGCTCCTTTTATTGCATTCCATTTTAATGTAACTTTGCAGTCTCCTACCTCGGCAGTTACTTTCGGCGTGGCGATGGGCTTTACTTGGACCAGATTTGCTGTAGTATAGGCGCTCCAGTTCTTACCGTTGTAAGCCCTAACGAGGTAGGTATAGATTATACCGTTGGTCAGTCCCGTTTTGGTGTAAGATGTGCCGCTGACAGTACTAAGCACCGTATATTTTTTTGTCGATGCGTTATAAGATGATATCCGGTATTGGGTTGCACCCTTTACCGAATTCCATTTTAAAGTGATTTTGCAGTCTCCCGCTGTTGCCGTCACTTTCGGCGCGGCTATCGGCATCGCTTGAATATGATTGGAAGTCGTATAGGCGCTCCAGTTCTTGCCATCATAAGCGCGCACAAGATAACTGTACATTGTACCATTTTTTAAACTGCTATGAGTAAATGTTGTATTTTTTGTTGTTGTGAGCGTAGAATAATTCTTTGTCGTAGCATTATAGAGAGATACGCGGTAAGAAACCGCATCGCTCACGGCTTTCCAGCTAAGTGTAATTTTTCCATCGCCCGCAGTTGCGGTTGGAATAGGAGCGGCAAGCTTCGGAACAGTTGCTTTAACATGATTCGCAGTCGTATAAGCGCTCCATGATATTCCGTTATAGGCTCTTACTAAATAGGTATAGGAAACCCCTTTTTTCAAACCGTTTTGCGTATAGGTTGTGCCTGTAACATTAGCGATCGTTTTATAGCTTTTTGTTAGGGTGTTATAGGATGAGATACTGTAGGATGTGGCTGCTGTTACTTTTGCCCACTTCAAAGTTATAGACTTATCCCCGGCTTTTGCGGTTACAACAGGCGCTGATATCGGTTTTGCCTGAACATTATTGGATAAAGAATGTCCGCTTTCCGATATGCCGTTATACCCTAAAACCAAGTAGGTATAAAGTTTTCCGTTGGTAAGTTTGCTGAAGGTATAACTTAGTGCTGATTTGCTTACCGTCGCTGCCTTTGAATATTTTTTTGTAGATGTATCATAAAGATAGATGCGGTATTCCGTTGCTCCGGTAACGGCATTCCATTTTAAAGTAACTTTTTTATCCCCTGCCGCTGCGGTCGCTTTCGGTGTTGCGATAGGCTTTACTCTTACTTGATTTGCCGATGTGTATTCGCTGAAGTAAGAGCCGCTATACGAGCGGACCAAATAAGTATAGGTCGTGCCGTTCTTCAGACCGCTTTGCGTATAGGCAGTTCCGGTAACATTGGCGAGCGTCTTGTAGGTTTTGGTCGTTGCGTTATAGAAATAGACCCTATATCCTTTGGCTCCCGGCACGGCATTCCACTTTAAGGTCGCTTTTCCGTCTCCCGCCGTAGCGGTCACTTTCGGAGAAGTCACAAGTTCGCAAATAAATCCGGTATTATTGTAAGAATTCGTAAGGTCGTTCCATCCTCCGTCTTTATATAACATAAGGTAATGTTCTGAACCGCCCGAATTATCAGGCTGTCCCGAAATCCAATTACTGTATGCAAACGATTCATTTGTAACCCATTTAAATGAACCTTCGGAGGACTCATCCGTTGCTCCAACATAATAATAAGTTTTCTTACCTTTTGCAAGCAAATTGGTGATCGCCTGCTGTTCACCGGCTGTTGTGATCGTAGCAAGATAGCCGCCTAAAGATGCGCATGATTCCTTTGCATTTTTCCATGAAATATTGTTATCAAAAAGCAAATATTTGGTTCCGTTGTATATTGTTGTAGCAACAGGCTTGGTTATCGGTTCAACCTCACATATAAATCCTGCTTTGTTATATGCATATGGAAGATCATTCCATTTACCGTCTTTACACATCGACAGGTAATCTTCTGAATCTCCGTAATTATCCGGTTGACCGGTACTCCAATTTTTATAAGTGAACGATTCATTTGTAACCCATTTAAACGTGCCTTCGGCAGCTTCATCCGTTGCAGCGATATAATAATAATCATTGGCACCGCTCGAAATCAAACGCGCAACGGCTTCCTGCTCTTTCGCCGAAGTGATCGTCGCAAGGTGTCCTCCCATTGTTTCACATTGAGTTTTTGCTTCTCCCCAATTCAGGATGGTATCATAAATCGAATAGATATGATCATTATATACAATCGTTTTTTTTGGTATAAAATCAGAAACCAGTTTGATCGTCGGGCCATATATATTGGTCAAATTACCGCTCGAATCATACAGATGGGCATGGATCAGCACATCTTGCGGAGAAAGGGAATAATTCCAGGTAAGCATGTAATTTCCGTTGCCGCCGTGAGCATCTGTTCCTAGTTCATGCCAGACCCCGTCATACAGAGCATGGAAAACCACCTTCCCCATGCTGACATTGTCATTTGCATTGACAGTTAGATTTATTGTCCCTGTCGACCGATAGGTAGTCCCATCTGCCGGGATAGCCCAGTAACCGGTTGGAGGTGTTGAATCCGATGATCCAATATAAACATATCCTAAAAATGTTCCTCCGCGACGACTTTCAAGCTCTGAAACAGACATAGTTGCTATTCTTGTATAGCCGTAACTTGCATAAGAAGAGACAGCGTAGCCGCCCTCACTGATCGTTACCGTATTTCCATCTACAATTTCAACAACAGAAACATGCCCTTCATAACATGCCAGTGCTTTTGCTCTGACAGTTGATCCTCGCGTAAAACCATATGTGCCGCAATTGTTATACCAACTTAGTCCGCTCCAAATTATACTGCCGACTCCGGTAAGCTGATTTACTCTGGCAGAAGCAAACCATGCGCATCCTTGTGATGTATAAGCGAATTGTCCGAACGAATATGTAGCAAATGTTGTATAAGGCGTAGCGTTAACATCAATATAAATGCCATTTAATCCATTATTATAAATACCGTTAGGAGCATTTGCGTTTACATATTCAGGTAAAAAAAATACGAATCCGAATATCAGAAATAGTACAGTTATTCTTAAAACAAAAAAAATTTTTAGTCGTTCTTTCGAGATACCGGTAATTTTCATTATTGACCTCCTGCGATTAATGTAATATTGACTTCGAGCATTATATTTATTAAAAAAATGCCAACAGAGTTTAACTCAATCGGCATTTTTTAATGTTTACATTCATACCCCATCGCCTATATTCATTTGATAAAATAGTACATCTATTACCTAATTTTGTCAACTTATTACTTGTAAAATCGAAACGAAACAGCTGCATACTTATTATGAAATTTAAAATTTGTGTAAATATAAATAGAATACGATTAAAATTGAAATTACACCGGCAAACTCATCACAATGATCCCGCCCAGTATCATGCTAACCAAGTTCGCGACAAACGCGTACAGCACCGCGCGCCCTTTTTTGCGTTCTTTCAAAAGCAGCGGGAACGCGGCCATTTCGGCGGCGATCACAAATGCTTCGCCGATGTACAGCGCCAGAATGATGTACGGCGATAGCAGCGACGACATGCTGTTGAGCCAAATGTTGAGCAGCCCTTGGGTAACGAGATTCACAAGAACGAATATAAGCCAGCTGCGCCCGCTTCGGTAACCGAACAGCAGAAAGACGAGTCCCTCGATCAGCAGCGTGAGTATCACGCGCAGCGCAATCAGCAGCGCCGACCGGTACGGATAGGTTCCGGGCGTCAGCGTGCGCTCTTTGATATTGAGCGTATAGATGTTGTTGTAGGTTTCGGGCGGCGCGTCCAGCGTGATCTCAAAATGCTCGCCGTCCGCGGTAAACGCGAAGGTGTAGGCCTCTGCCTTTTGAATATCGTACCCGTAAAACAGATAATAGCCCTCCCATGCGCGCGTATGAATAATGGCATTGAGCTTGCTTTCGTCCGAAACCAGCGTTGCCGAAAAATCCGCGGGCGGCCGGTTGGCGATGATGATGATGATGGGCGGCTCCGCGGAATTGGCGGATACCGGCGCGGGAAGCATAAAAATTGATATTAATATAATTAACAAGAGAAAGACTGTTTTTTTCATTCTACACCTCTTTCTTTAATTGTTATCGATCACAAATTTATTCCAACATTTATTTAAGATGTTATTATCCCGAGTTTGAAATTCGGTTGGACATGATAAAAGTATACCATAAAATACCTGAGCATGGGAATTTTAATCATTGATTTGCACGCTTTTGTTTTTAGATCGGCTTTTTGAAATTTTGAACGCTTATGCTTAATATTATTGAAAATGATTCGATAATTATAATCGTAGTAAGGTATATAAAGGAGATTTACGCATGAGCGATTGTCCCAATCTTTCTTCCTGTCCGTTTTTCTTATATTGTCAGGAAAACAAAAAAGAAATGGCATGTAACGGCTTTGCGCAGCTATATTGCAAAAGCGGAAAACAGACCGAATGCATACGCAGAAAATTAAGCGAAAAATTCGGCCGAGAATGTGTACCCAAAAACATGATGCCCACCGGCTCCGCTCTGCCCGGCAGCGATAAAACGGGTTGGAGCACGGAAGCCCTGGATCATATGCATCTGTTGTAATACGCAGCCCGTTGCCGCAATAACAGCAAAGCCTGAGTAAATTATATTTCGGTACCTAAATATTTTTATTGACAAACGCGCAAATCCGATGTACAATAAAAATGAACTTAGGTACCTTAATATTTTTGAAAGGATTGAAACGATTATGGAAAACGAAAAGATAAATGAAAACCAAAATTCAATACCATCCCTGAAGACGGATAAACTGTACGCAAATCTGCTGCGCTGCTCCCACGCGCTTCTGCGCGGGCATCGAAGAGACGGCGCGCACCCCGGCCAGCTGCGCATCCTTGCCCGCATCGCCGCGGAGGAAGGCTTATCGCAAAGCGACCTGCTGGACGAAACGCGCATCCGCCCCTCCTCGCTCAGCGAGATCCTCACCAAGCTGGAGCTCAAGGGCTATCTCACGCGCGCCAAAACCGAAAGCGACAAAAGGCTGGTGCGGCTGCATTTAACGGATGAAGGCCGCGACTATCTGGCCGAGCTGCACGGAGAACACACCGCAAGCAGCGCGCAGATGTTTTCGGCGCTAACCGAAGAGGAACAAATGCAGCTCTCCGCCCTGCTCGATAAGCTGCTCGAAAAATGGAACGAAGAGTACCCTATCCGCGACCGCATCGGGCACGACCGCATGCGCGGCGGGGAAGGCATGGGCATGGGACGCGGACACGGACGCTTGCACGGCAACGGGCACGGACATCACGGCCCGCACGTTGAACACGAAGATTAAATAACAAGTTCGAACGCAAAAGGAAAGCCGAGGCTTTCCTTTTTGCTTGCTTATTATTGAAAGTCATCTCGGAGAAAGCGGACACTGCCAACGCAGCCTGACAAAGCCGGACTGAGAACAGGCAGGCAGAAATGAAACTAAACCCGATTCTTTCACTCAACTTGCGTTTAAGGCTTTTCAGCAGCCTGATTTTACTGCCTGTCGCTGTGCATCTTTTTGCTGAATACCCATACCGCCGCCGTCAGCGTAACCGCGGCATAGCCGGCCACCCACATCAGATGCGGCCATATCGCGGCGTACTCGCCCGATACGGCTGCCCTTGCGGCGTCCACCGCATGGGCAAACGGCAGGAGATAGGCGATGGTTTTAAACGCGCCGCCGACCAGACTGAGATCAAACCACGTTCCGCTCAGCCAAGCGCTCACATTGGTAAGCAGCGCTCCGCAGATGCCGCCCACCTGCTTGTCGTTGAACACGCTGCCCGCAAGCAGGCCGATGCCGATGAACAAAAACGCCGTCGGGATCAAAACGATTATGCACAAAAGCACATCGGCATTCAGTCGAAGGCCAAGGAAAGATGCCGCCAGAAAGCAGATGGCGCTTTGCGCGACCGCCATCGGGAGCAGGGGCAGCACATAACCGAGAATATAGTCTGAAGCCGTCATGGGCGAGGCGAACAGCCGCATCAAAAAAGAAGAGCTGCGATCCTTGGCGATAAGCATGCCCGAAAAAAGAGAAATGAACGAAAGCCCGAACACCGCCAGACCAGGCGTGATGGAGCCGATCTCAAACAGACTGAGGGGCACATTGGCCTGAATGGCGGTAAACAGAAACAGCAGCACCAGCGGAAAGCCGATCCCGAACATCAGGTTGATGGGATCGCGTAAAATCTCCTTGCTGTTGCGTTTTGCAAATACGTTAATTCTCATGAGTTGACCTCGCTTTCCGTTGCCAGCGCGACAAACGCGTCCTCAAAATTGTGTGCGGCGGCTTTCTCCGTGAGCTCCGCGGCGGTGCCGACGGCTTTGAGCTCGCCCTTGGACAATATGCCGATGCGGTCCGAAAGCGCTACGGCTTCCTCCAGATAATGCGTCGTCAAAATCACCGTTACGCGCCCTTTCAGCTTTTGGATCACCTGCCAAAGCTCTCTGCGGGCCAGCACATCCAGCCCCAGCGTCGGTTCGTCCAGAAATAAGATCTGCGGCTCGGAGATCAGCGCCATCCCGATGCTCAGCCGTCTCTGCCAGCCGCCGGATAAGATCTTCGCCTTGTCGGCCGCCACTTCGGCAAGCCCCAGCGTTTCGATCATTTCGTCGGCCTTGGCTTCGGCGGTTTTGCCGAAGCTGCCGTACACGCCGGCGATCAGCTCCAGATTTTCCTTTACGGTAAGGTTGGGCGCCACCGCGGTCTCCTGGGGCGAAACATTGGTGAAGGCCTTCACCTCGTTGGGCTCGCGCGTGATGCTTTTGCCCAGAATCGCTGCGTCGCCCCCGGTGGGGGCAATCAGGCAGGTGAGCATCTTGATCAGCGTTGTTTTACCCGCCCCGTTGACGCCCAGCAGCGCGAACAATTCCCCTTTGCCGATGGCAAGGTTGAGCGGCTGCACCGCCGTTTTGCTGCCGAATTTTTTTGTTAGGTCATGGGTTTCAATGGCGTTCATTCCTCGTCGCCGCCTTCCTTGCCCGCGTTGAGCACATCCGTCGCAAAGCGGTAAAATACGTCGCTTTTCATGATGGCAAGCCCGTTTTGCCTTTCGTCGCCCAGCACCAGCAGGCTGTCGCCCGGTTTAATGTCAAAGATTTCCCGCGCTTCCTTGGGGATCACGATCTGTCCCTTTTCCCCCACCTTTACGATCCCGAATGCGTGTTTTCCGTCCGGTCCCTTCATTTGCTTCCTCCGTTATTTACTGACCTGTCTCCGCTTGATATTGAATGCGGAGCGGTATAGTTACTAAAGTATGAAATGTAGGTTTTGTTATACTTATAACCCTATTATAACTTCTCTTCCCGTATTGTCAACCAAAAACGGCGGATTACCTATTTTTAATACTGGGTTTGAGTTCAGATTTGAGAGAGGCGGGACGCGTGGGTTGTGCAAACCTAAAAAATGTGGTAAAATCTAACAAAAGAACCAAAAAAGAAGGAGGCCCATAATGCCTGATTTCGGACAACCCTTTTCGGGAATGCAAAAAGACCGCAAACTCACCGACGCGGAACTCATCCGCTCCATCCGTTTTATGATCTCGGCGGAGTATGAAGCCATTCAGATGTACATGCAGCTGGCGGAATCCACCGACAACAAGCTTGCCATCGAAGTGCTCAAGGATATCGCCGATGAAGAAAGAGTGCATGCCGGCGAATTCCTTCGCCTGCTGAAGCACCTTGCGCCGGACGAAGAAAAATTCTATGCCGAAGGCGCCGAGGAAGTGGAAGAGGAAATTGAAAAGATGGGCTTGAAATAGCCCTGTTTACCTTTACAAAGGTATCGTACACAAAGACCCGCCTTGCGATTGCAGGGCGGGTTTTGGTTTAGGTTTTGGTTCCGTTTGTTGGGTGATAACGAAATAATTCAATTGATTAATAGTAGACAATGGTATATAATTAGGGAGAATTGTGTCGAAGTATAATTTATTAATATACTTTAAATAGCAATAATAGACAGCTCAAGCAACTTCGGGTTTGGCGAATTAAACTCGTAAGCCTTCGTGATTGGCTACTGCCAATGCTTATAAACGGACAGGCTACGATGAAATAAAGGAGATAGTAATATGAAACCTGAAAAAGAAAATTTGTCTGACATTCTTGACAAAATGTTAGAACTTCGCAAAACTGATAAATGCTATACTTGGATGCAAAAAGCGATGGCAGTTTTTTGTGGTATTGCAGTCATAATTGTGATTACATGCTTATGTGTAATGATGTACAAAAACAATTTTTCAATTGAAAGCCTGCTTTCTTTGCTACTTGCGTTTTTCTCGATCTTTATCTCAGTGTTTTTCTATTTCAAAGCATCCGATACCAGCAATGATTTTTATGATAAATCATACGACATTATGAAAGATGTCTCTGTAACCCTTGGAAAAATTGAGGCTCAGTTTGGCGAAAAACTGAATAACATGAATGAAAAATTAGGACATTTGTCACATGCTGAAGCTGAAAAAACTGTGGAATTAGTAAACGTTGAAGACGAAAAACAAAAAATGATTAATGAATTATTAGAGAAAGCAAAATACAGTGAAGAAGAAAAAGAAAAGTTTTTAAACCAGTTACAACTGAAAGACTCTGAAATGAACCAATTAAAACGAGAACTTAGGAATTTAAGCAGGGAACAAATGATGATTTGGAGAAAAACCAATAATTTAGATGAGTTGAATTATAGCGAAAGAATGAACAAGCTTTTTTCTATGTGTGACGAAAGTGAACTTGTTGCAATATTAGAAGGAGATATAAGCAGGCTGAGCATGAGAACACGTATGATGTTAAATGATATTGGAATTACTCCTAATGAATTGCTTAATAGTAAATTTAGACACATTATGAAAAAAAAGATGCAAAATATAAATGAGCAATAGCCCTAAGCCAGAAAATCATGATCGTACCAAAATGGGTAGCATGGATTTGGAATGAACATAGTGTGACTGCATGAATTTTGATTTGCCCATTATGTTTAAAATATCAATGCACCCGCAAGGCCTTTTTTATTTCCGCCCACTCAAAATCATCCCCTTGAGAATCTCCGCACCGTGCTGTATAATAAGCCGTATACAAAATCGTTTTCACCAAAGGGGAAGGCTTATGAAAAAAAACAAACAGAAAAAATTTA
>DAITPG010000029.1:0-14325 GCA_036833715.1 Eubacteriaceae bacterium
AAAGATTTGGTATAGATAAGAAAATCAAATTTAAAAAATTTATGCGTGCCTATAATGAAATTGTACATGCATTGCATACAACTACATATATACCTAATTTAGATAATTTTACAATAGACGATAAAAGAAAAATAGTACAGAATATTTACGGTGAGAATATAAGAGATTTAAATGATTCAGCTATTGAGATTCGTTTTCACAAATTAATGAATAAAGAGATTCAAGATATTCAAAAAGATGTTCAACCTTTTTCTTAATTTCATATAAAAAGAGCTATATATTACCGTATAGCTCTTTTTATATGAAATTAAATCAATATATCCAATTATAAAGGTGATTGCTGAGTACAAACTGCGCGCCCGCAAGCAGGAAGGTAAAAATGGTGGTGATGATCAATAGAAAGATCGCTCCGCCGTCGTATCTGATTTGCGCCTGCTTGTTGCTGAAATAGAAGATCAAGATTTCAAGACCCAAAAAGATCAGGATGATCGGCCATAGGGAGAGAATAAAAAGATAATCCAGCTTTAATCCGAAACTCCCCAACAGAAAAACGATGCCGAAGCCCAGCAGGATAAAGCCCAGCGAAAAGGTGCCTACACGTCTGCCGTTCATCGCACGGTCTCCCTGCTCTTGCCGCGGATCAGCTTGATGCCGAGCCATAAAATAACCATCCCCACAATAAAGCGCGGGGCGCGGTTTAAGGTGCTTTGGATGACATCCGTAAGTCCGCGGGGGAAAAGATCATAGAAGATCGGCATAATGTTGACCAGAAGCAGAAGGCTTCCCGTTACGATGACCACAACGCCGATCATCACATTGTAGCTGCCCTTGACCGGACGGAACGCATTGTCATTGAACAGGTAGCGGTAAAAGGGCTCATCCGTTTGCTTGTCGAATTCTTCCGCGATTAATCCGTTGAGATTGACTGCGTCAAAAAAGGAATAAAACCAGATGAGCGGAAAAGCGAAAGCGATCTCGGCATAATTAAGGGAGGTAGCCAAAATCGCCAGTGCGCAGGTAACGCCCATCAGCGACAGCCCTTTGCGCATAAAGCCGATATACATATGCGCCGCACCGGGGATGAGCGCCAGTAAAAAAGTTAAAAATTTATTCTTTTGTTTTTTCAATGAATAAGCCTCCTTCGGTTATACGGTCGGAAATGAGACCGAGCTGTTTTCTGAATGCCTCCACAGGCTCCATGATCGCCTGCCAGCTTTTTTGAAGGCCTTCTTCGTTCCATGGCTTTACATCCAGGGGATCTTTCAGCGGTATGGAAATGAGCAGCAGCAAAGAAGCGCAGACCGATACGAGCACCTTGAGATCGTAAAAAAAGATGCCGCTGCGTTGTTTTCTTTTGCGGATCGCTTGCATCACTTCGCTTTTGACAGGGGACAGAGGCTGCTTAAGCTCTTGCGGCATAAAACCGTCCGAAAAAACACGGCTGCATAGTTGGCAGCAGGCCATATGCTCCGCCGCGCGCAAGCGCTCTTCCGAAGGGAGAATGCCTTTTTTAAGGGAATCTATCTGCTTTGCGGTCAAATGCTCTTCGTCTTTAAGTGTCATCTTCATACACCTCCTTGTAGGCAGACCGTATCATTTCTTTGGAACGCCGTAATTGCGTTTGCAGGGTTTTAAGCGGTATGTTGCGGGCTCTGGCTATTTCTGCGGCAGTCATGCCCATTATGTAATAGGAATGCGCGGCGGAGCGGTAAGGCTCTTTGAGCCGAAGGACGATTTGGAGCATGGTTTGCGCGGCTTCGCGTTCCTCCGCCTTCTTTTCCATCGTTTTTTCAAGCGGATGCTCCCAATGCTCCTCCAGCGGCACATGCACGGGCCTACGTCTGCTTTTTCGCAGATGATCGCGGCATTTATTGGCGGCGATGCTGCACAGCCACGCTTTTATGCTGTCCTTCTGTATCGTATCGATTTTTTTGTAGGCGGACAGAAAGGTCTCCTGCGTAAGATCCTCGCTGTCCAGCCGGTCACCCGTAAAGGATAAGCAAACGGTAAATATCAGTTTTGAATATCGGTCGATCAGTTGTTCAAATTCGCTGTCGTAGATGCTGCCTCACCTGCCTTCATTGCCCTGCAATAAATATAACGAAAAAACAGGGAGATTGTCTTCAAAAAATTCATTAAATTTTTAGTATTTTTGATTAAAAGCTTCCCGCGAAGGGAATAATGCGGTTGATTTATCAAAAAAACAGCCCAGCCGAGCCTGATCGGCAGCTGCCGTACGTATTGATTTGAGCCCGAGGTACATATTGCAAGCGCTTTTATCCGTTTTAAGAAACATGCGCGCATAAGGCATTGGGAATGAGATAGAACAAGTAAAAATTTAAGCTGATTTTACAAAAAGAGAACCTATATATTATAATAATTTTATGTCGAATGTCAATCTTTTTTTAACTTATTTCTAAAAAATGATTGACATTGATGAATGTTTGTTATAGAATAAATAATTACTTGAAATGAATAAAATGCGAATTTTTTGCACGAAAAATGCAGAGAAAAGGTGGAGGAAAGCACTCGGATGATCATAAAACCGTACCCTTTGCGCAAATACGCGAAAGCAGCCGAAAAAGCGCGTAAATAAAGGAGTTTCGGTAGGATCGATTTCATATTTTTACAGCATCGCAACGTAAAAATATTATAATCCATGAGAATCTGGTGCATTTTTTTCGCTCAAAAAGATGAAGGAGTGGTTAAATTGGTACATCCGGAGCAAATAGGAAAAAGAACAAGAATGAGCTTTTCCCGCATTAAAGACGTAATGGAATTGCCGTATCTGATCGAAATTCAAAAAACTTCATATGATTGGTTTTTGGATAAAGGGCTCAGAGAAGTCTTTAATGATATCAACCCGATCGTGGATTTCTCAGGAAATCTGTTTTTGGAATTTATTGATTACAGTATAGACGGTGAGCCGAAATACAGTGTCGAAGAATGCAAAGAGCGGGATACGAATTATTCCACCTCTCTAAAGGTAAAGATACGTTTCACCAACAAACAGACGAACGAAATCAAAGAACAAAATATATTTATGGCCGATTTCCCCTTAATGACAACCACAGGCACCTTTATCATCAACGGCGCCGAAAGGGTTATCGTAAGCCAGCTGGTCCGTTCGCCGGGCGCTTATTTCTCTAAGGAAGTCGATAAGCACGGCAAGGATCTCTATTCATCGCAGATTATCCCCAACCGAGGGGCTTGGCTTGAATTTGAAACGGATTCGAATAATATCCTTTATGTCCGTGTGGACAGAACCCGCAAAATACCCATCACAGTTCTGCTTCGTGCTTTGGGTCTGGGATCCAACGCGCAGATCATCGAATGCTTCGGTGAGGAAGAGCGTCTTTTGACGACCCTTCAAAAGGATATCGCAAACAGCGTGGAAACCGGACTTACCGAAATTTATAAGCGTCTGCGACCGGGCGAACCCGCAACCATCGACAGCGCGCGTCCGCTGTTCAATTCGATGCTGTTTGATCCGCGCAGATATGACCTGATGACGGTCGGCAGGTACAAGCTCAACAACAAGCTGTCACTGGCCGAAAGAATCAAAAACAGGATCAGCGCGCAGAACATCGCCAACCCGCAAACCGGCGAACTGCTTGCCGTTGCCGGGGATTTTATCACGGAAGAAACGGCATGGGCTATTCAAAACAGCGGCATCAACCGCGTAAAAGTATCCGTTGAAGACGACAAGGAATTTATTGTTATCGGAAACGGAGTCGTAGATCCGCTCAAATATGGAATCCCGTTTGACATAAGCGGCCTTGACGCCGAAGAAATGGTCAATACGGCGGTGCTTGAAGAAATATTAAACAGCGGCGCCACACCCGAAGAGATGAGAAATTCCTTCCGGGAAAAGATCAATCAGCTGATATCCAAATGTATAACTATCGAGGATATCATTGCCGCGGTCAACTATAATCTGGGCCTGGATCACAACATCGGAGAGCTTGACGATATCGACCATCTGGGCAACAGAAGGCTTCGTTCGGTGGGCGAGCTTTTGCAGAATCAGTTCCGAATTGGACTGTCCCGCCTGGAACGTGTCGTGCGCGAGCGTATGGCCGTGCTCGACCCCAATGAAATCACGCCGCAGGGACTGGTGAATATCCGCCCCGTAAGCGCTTCGCTCAAAGAGTTCTTCGGTTCCTCGCAGCTGTCTCAATTTATGGATCAAACCAATCCGCTTGCGGAATTGACACATAAACGAAGACTTTCCGCGCTCGGCCCCGGCGGCCTTTCGCGAGAAAGAGCGGGATTCGATGTGCGTGACGTGCATCACTCGCATTACGGCAGAGTATGCCCGATCGAAACGCCAGAAGGTCCGAACATCGGTCTGATCGGTTCGATGAGTACCTTTGCGAGAGTGAATAAATACGGATTTATCGAAACTCCCTACCGAAAAGTCGTGGACGGCGGCGTTACCGGTGAAATCAACTATATATCCGCCGACGAAGAGGGCCGATACACCATCGCGCAGGCCAATGAACCGCTTGACGAAAACGGAAAATTCATGCATGAACGCGTGACGGGCCGTACGGGAAAACTGCGTGACTTTGTAACCGCGATACCGACGCATGTCGATTACATGGATATTTCGCCGCGCCAGATTGTATCGGTGGCGACTTCCCTGATCCCGTTCTTGGAAAACGACGACGCCAACCGCGCGCTGATGGGTTCGAACATGCAGCGTCAGGCTGTGCCGCTTCTCAATCCCGAGGCGCCCATTGTCGGCACCGGCATTGAATATAAAGCCGCCAAGGATTCGGGCGTGTGCATCGTCAGCGAGATCGACGGGATTGTTGAACGCGTGACAGGCAACGAGATCGTGATCAAAAACCAAATCACGATGGAGCGCAGACGGTATCCGCTGCTCAAATTCAAACGTTCCAATCAGGGAACCTGCGTAAATCAACGCCCCATCGTTAAACTCCGTCAGGAGATCCATGCGGGGGAAGTTATCGCGGACGGTCCTTCTACCGACAAAGGCGATCTGGCTCTGGGCAGAAACATCCTTATCGGGTTTATGACCTGGGAAGGCTACAATTACGAAGATGCTATCCTGATCAGCGAAAAACTGGTCAAGGATGATGTATATACCTCCATCCATATTGAAGAATATGAAGCGGAGTCCCGTGAAACCAAGCTCGGGCCCGAAGAGATCACCCGGGAAATTCCCAACGTCGGTGAAGATTCGCTGCGTAATCTCGATTCGCGCGGCATCATCCGCATCGGTGCGGAAGTGACCAGCGACGATATTCTTGTCGGCAAGGTCACACCCAAAGGCGAAACCGACCTGTCGGCGGAGGAACGGCTGCTGCGCGCTATTTTCGGCGAAAAAGCCAGAGAAGTGCGCGACACGTCCCTCAAAGTCCCGCACGGGGAATCGGGCATCGTCGTTGACGTAAAAGTGTTTACCAGAGAAAACGGCGATGAACTCAAGCCGGGCGTAAACAAATTGGTGCGCGTATACGTGGCAGTCAAACGCAAGATCTCCGTGGGCGATAAAATGGCAGGACGTCATGGAAACAAGGGGGTTATCTCCCGCATACTTCCCGAAGAGGATATGCCGTTTTTACCGGACGGAACACCGCTTGAAATTGTGCTGAGTCCGCTGGGCGTGCCTTCGCGTATGAATATCGGGCAGGTGCTCGAAGTTCATCTCGGCATGGCCTGCCGCTCGCTCGGATGGCATATCGCCACCCCCGTATTCGACGGAGCGACCGAAGATGATACCATGGATCTATTGCAGCAGGCGGGTTTCTCGCGAACCGGAAAAGTCGATTTATACGACGGAAGGAGCGGAGAGAAATTTGTCAATCCGATCACCGTCGGTTACATGTATATGCTCAAGCTCCATCATCTTGTCGACGACAAGATGCACTCGCGTTCCACGGGTCCCTATTCGCTTGTCACGCAGCAGCCGCTGGGCGGTAAAGCGCAGTTCGGCGGACAGCGTTTCGGAGAAATGGAAGTATGGGCGCTCGAAGCCTACGGAGCGGCCAATGTGCTCCAGGAAATATTGACCGTCAAATCGGATGATGTCGTGGGCCGCGTTAAAGCTTATGAAGCGATCGTGAAGGGCGAAAACATCCCGCAGCCGGGCATACCGGAATCCTTTAAGGTTTTGATCAAGGAATTCCAGAGCCTTTGCCTGGATATCAATGTTCTTGCGGAAAACGATGAAGTCATCGACATCGGCGAAGATATCGACACCAGCATGCCATTCAAGGTTGTCGCAAAAACCATCGGCGACGATGCCATCACGTATGAACTCGACGATGATGACGAGGAAGATTTCGAAGACGATTTGGAAGATGAAGACGATGATGAAGATGAAGATTTCGAACTTGTCGTTGATGATGAGGAATTGGAACTTCCGCTGGCAAAAAACGCTTTGTTCTCCGGCGACGACGATGATGATTTTTAGGCGCTGCCTGTAAATCTTCCCGCTTGATGACATTTACACCCAATAGATATGAGGAGGAATATCCTTGAACGAATTGAACAATTTTAAGGCGATAAAGATCGGACTCGCTTCTTCAGATAAAATCAGAGAGTGGTCCTACGGCGAAGTCAAAAAGCCCGAAACGATCAATTACAGAACATCAAAGCCAGAAAAAGACGGGTTGTTCTGCGAAAAAATATTCGGGCCCATGAAAGACTGGGAGTGCCACTGCGGTAAATATAAACAGCTCAAAAACAAAGGCGTCATCTGTGACCGCTGCGGCGTTGAGGTAACCAAATCGAAGGTACGCCGCGAACGCATGGGGCATATCGAACTTGCGGCTCCCGTGACGCACATCTGGTATTTTAAAGGTATTCCCAGCAGGATCGGTATTCTGCTCGAGATATCTCCCAGAGACCTTGAACGCGTGATCTATTTTGCTTCCTACATTGTGATTGATGCCGGCAATACGCCGATCGAACCCAAAAAGCTGCTTAGCGAAGCGGAATACAAAGAAAATAAAATGCGCTACGGCAATGATTTTACCGCTAAGATCGGCGCCGAAGCGATCCTGGATCTGTTAAAACAGATCAACCCCGAAAAAGAATGCGACGAACTTAAATCAATCGTAGCCAATAATACCGGACAGAAGAAGATCAAGGCGATCCGTCGTCTTGAAATCATGGAAGCGTTCCGTTCTTCCGGCAACCGTCCCGAAGACATGGTGCTGACCGTTGTTCCGGTCATACCACCCGAACTTCGTCCGATGGTCATGCTGGACGGCGGAAGATTTGCCACCAGCGACTTGAACGACTTATACCGCAGGGTCATCAACAGAAACAACCGTTTGCAAAAACTGCTGGATCTGGATGCGCCCGACATCATCATTCAAAACGAAAAACGCATGCTGCAGGAATCCGTGGATGCGCTCATTGACAACGGAAGACGAGGCCGCCCCGTTACGGGCCCCGGCAACCGCCCCCTGCGTTCCTTATCCGACATGCTCAAGGGAAAACAGGGACGTTTCCGTCAAAATCTGCTGGGCAAGCGCGTCGACTACTCCGGCCGTTCGGTTATCGTGGTAGGCCCCGACCTTAAAATGTATCAGTGCGGGCTCCCGAAGGAAATGGCGATCGAATTATTCAAGCCCTTTGTTATGAGAGAGCTTGTTCAGAGAAAATATTCGCAAAACATCAAAAGCGCCAAACGCATGGTGGAACGCCTGCGCCCCGAAGTATGGGACGTTCTGGATGATGTTATCAAGGATCACCCCGTGCTGCTCAACCGCGCGCCAACGCTTCACAGACTGGGTATTCAGGCCTTTGAACCCGTGCTGGTAGAAGGCCGCGCGATCAAGCTGCATCCGCTGGTATGTACGGCTTATAATGCCGACTTCGACGGGGATCAGATGGCCGTGCACGTTCCGCTTTCGGTGGAAGCGCAATCCGAAGCGCGAATTTTGATGCTTGCCGCTTACAATATCTTAAAACCGCAGGACGGAAGCCCGGTTGTTGCTCCTTCGCAGGACATGATTTTAGGTTCTTATTACCTTACGATGGAAGAAGAAAACTGCAAAGGCGAAGGGAAATGCTTTGTGGATCTGGCTGAAATGGAAATGGCTTACTTCAACAAAGAAGTCGATATCCACGCCAATGTCAAGGTCCGCGTAACCAAAAAGATCGATGGCACCGAATATACCCGAAACGTAGAAAGCACCGTCGGCAGATTTTTGTTTAATGAAATCATCCCGCAGGAGCTGGGCTTTGTCAAGCGTCAGACCATCGATGATTTATTTAAGCTTGAAATCAATGTGGTCGTGGATAAAGGGATGCTTTCCAAGATCGTCTACCGATGCTTTATCGTATACGGCGCGGCGAAGACTTCCGTGCTTTTGGATGATATCAAACGAATGGGATTCAGCTATTCGACGAAGGGCGCAATCACCATCGGGATCGCCGATATGGAAGTACCCCTTGCCAAAGCCGACATTTTAAAGAGAGCCGATAAGGAAGTTGGCAGAATCTACAACAACTTTACGCGCGGCTTGTATACAGAAGAAGAAAGAAAGAAAAAAACCATCGAAGTATGGACGAATGCCACCAATGAGGTCACCGGCGCTTTGATGGAAAATTTAAATCCGAAAAATCCGATCAACATGATGGCCAACTCCGGCGCCCGCGGAAGCAGGAACCAGATCCGCCAGCTGGCAGGCATGCGCGGCCTGATGGCTTCACCGACCGGCGAAATCATCGAATTGCCGATCCGTTCAAACTTCCGTGAAGGCCTTGACGTTTTGGAATTCTTTATTTCGACGCACGGCGCCAGAAAAGGTTTGGCCGATACGGCTCTGCGAACAGCGGAATCGGGTTACCTGACTCGAAGATTGGTTGACGTAAGTCAGGATCAGATCATCAGAGAAGAAGACTGCGGAACAGACAATGGATTTGTGGTGGAAGCCATCACCAACGGAAATGACACCATCGAATCCATTCAGGAACGTATCAGAGGACGTTACGCCTTTGACGATATCGTGGATGAAAAAACAGGCCGAGTGATCGTAAAGAAAAACGAAATGATCACCGTGCTGCTGGCGGATGAAATAGCGGAAGCCGGCATCCCGAGTGTAAGCATCAGAACCGTATTCAACTGCCAGAGCAGAGTCGGCGTTTGCCGCAAATGCTACGGCATGGATTTGACGACCATGCAGCCGGTCAATATCGGCGAAGCCGTGGGAACCATTGCGGCGCAATCCATCGGCGAACCCGGAACCCAGCTGACGATGCGTACCTTCCATACGGGCGGCGTTGCGGGCGCGGACGATATCACACAGGGTCTGCCCCGTGTTGAAGAATTGTTTGAAGCAAGACGCCCCAAAGGGGTTGCGACGATTTCCGAAATCAGAGGAGCCGTTACCGTCTCTGACAATAAAAAACGCAAGGTCGTTGAAGTCGTCAGTGAAACAGGCGAATCAAAAATCTATGAAATACCTTTCGGCGAAACGCTTTCCGTTAAAACGGGAGATGTTGTGGAACCGGGAGATCCCATAACCAAAGGCAATATCAACCCCAACGATCTGCTGGCGATCAAAGGAGCGGATGCGGTTCAACGCTACATCCTGCAGGAAGTGCAGAAAGTTTACAGGCTGCAGGGGGTTCATATCAGCGATAAGCATATCGAGCTGATCATCCGCCAAATGCTCAGAAAGCTGCGCATCGATGAAGGCAATGACACGACGATGCTTCCGGGCAGCATTGTGGATAAATTCGAATTTGAAGATGCCAACAAAGAAGTTATTGCGGAAGGAAAATCACCCGCTACCTATGAACAGATCCTTTTGGGTATCACCAAGGCTTCTCTGGCAACATCTTCATTCTTGTCCGCGGCATCCTTCCAGGAAACCACGCGCGTGCTTACGGACGCAGCCATTAAAGGCAAGGTTGACCCGCTGCTCGGTTTAAAAGAGAATATTATCATCGGTAAACTCATCCCTGCCGGCACCGGCATCAAGGGATATACACAGATCGAAATGTCGAAGGTCGCGTATGAAGATCCTTTTGATACGGATAATTATGACGAGGACGACATGGATATCGAAGAAGAGGATGATGACGACGATTTGATCCTTGCAGGGACCGAATCGATCGACTAAAAAACAATGAAACCTTCCGCGCTGTGCGGAAGGTTTTTTTCTCTTCTATTATTAATTTGTATCTGCGTTAAATTTATATGATATAATTTTCGATAAGGAGACCGAACATGACGATACGATACGCACACACCAACATTATTGCAAAAGACTGGAAAAAACTCGCTGATTTTTATATGGAAACCTTCGGCTGCGTTTTTGCGCCGCCCGAACGGAACCTTTCGGGAGAATGGGTGGATGAGCTCACCGATATCAAGGATTGCGCTATCAGGGGCGCGCATCTTGCTTTGCCGGGATATGAAAAAGGCCCCACGTTGGAAATTTTCTCGTACGAGCCGGAAAACGAGCAAGAGCTCCCCAAAGAAATCAACGGATACGGCCTTGCCCATATCGCTTTTGAGGTGGACGACGTTGAAGCCGTTCTTGAAATGCTGTTTAAAAACGGAGGAAGCCGGCTTGGAGGCATCGTAAAAAAGAAATATCCCGAAATCGGCGTATTAACGGCGGTGTACGCGCGTGATCCGGAGGGCAATATAATAGAAATTTTAAACTGGGCCAAATAAACCGCACGAAAGTTTAAAGAGTTTAACGCTTTCGTTTGAAGGAATATTAAGCTCGGTCGGTTGAGTAATCCTTTTGCTTATGGTAAAATAAGAACAAGCGAAAACAAAAGAGGTACATATGAACAAAAAAACTGCTTTTCTTGCGGCTTTGACGATGCTATTGATAGTGATTGCCACAGGGTGTTCCAAATCCCACTTTTTCGGGAATGTGGATATGGGCATGACGCGCGACGAGGTTAAGCAAGCCCAGAGCGCCTTCGGAGAACCATCTACGATATTGGATGACGAAAGCTATCTTTACAGAGAAACCGTATATTTGAATGCCGGCGGCGATGCAGTGTATCGGTTTGATGCAAGCGGCCGGTTGAACGGTATCATCTTTTATGCTTATCAGCAATATTATACTGATGAAATCTACGCGGCTTTTTTGGAAGAACTAAAAGCAGTTCACAAGGGTTATGCCCAAGTGCAGCAGACGGCGACCGATATCCTTTTGGAAAGCTGGACGATCGAAGGTACGGCGATCAAGGTTACGCTTGAGTATAAAAAAGATCAATATATGGTGTTACGATATCAGACAGTAGAATAGACCCATTTGTTGATCCGTCCGATAGGGATTGAATAAATCGACAAAAAAGCATCCCTGAAAAAGGATGCTTCTTTTTTAATTGATTTTTTTAACACTGTTCCGTTTAACGATGTGGTATTCGAGATTGATTTCTTCGGTGCTTCTTCTGCCGGTATTGATTTCATCGATCAGCAGCTTTGCACATTCGACGCCCAATTCATAAATATTATGATTGAGACTGGTAATGGACGGTTTGTTCCATTTGGCAGCGCTGAAATCGTTAAAGCCGGTAATGCTGATATCATCCGGTACTTTCAGCCCATGTTCTTCCGCGCAGCGGATCGCGCCTACGGCCATATCGTCATTGGTGCAGAAGATTGCCGTTGGATAGGGCTTGTTGGCGAGCAGTTTGTTCATGGCATTATAACCGCCCTCGATGGTGAAGTCACCGATATGGGACCATTTTTCGTTATAGACCAGATCGTTGTCCTTTAAGGCTTTCAGATAGCCCGAACGTCTTTTGCGGGCAAAATAGGCGCTGAACGGATCCACATTGATGATGCCGATCTGTTTGTGTCCGTAATCGATCAAATGCTCCACCATATCATAAGCGGCAGCTTCATTGTCGACATAAACGCCCGTTAAATCATGATCTTCATCTTCCACCAGTCCCAACACAACGGGCACGCCGGTGGAAATGAGCATCTCCTTAAGTTCTTTTGTGAGCAGAACGCCTAAGAAAATAATGCCGTCGCATTGCTTTTGCATAAGAAGCTCGGCGGCTTTTTTTTCACGGTCCTTTACGCCGTCCGTGTTGCAGATGATGATGTTGTAATCGTTGGACGCGCAGTAATCTTCCACGCCTCTTGCGCCCAACGTAAAATAGAGTCTGGTAATGTCGTAAAGGATAACGCCGATGGTGTTGGTTTTTTGAAGCTTTAAGCTTCTTGCAATCGCATTTGGTTTATATCCGGTTTTTTTGATTGCGTCCAACACTCTGACACGCGTTTCTTCGTTTACCAGGGGGATGTCGTTAATGACACGCGACACAGTCGCAATCGAAACGTTGGCTTCGGCTGCGACATCTTTAATTTTTGCTGACATAAATCAAGACCTTCCTGACGTTCTAATAAATAATAATTATAGTATATCATAAAATCCAATAGAGAACAACGTAATAATAAGCAGCTAAGAAAACGTTTAAAATATGTAGACTAAAGCGGAAGGATGCGTCCGTGTTGAAAATACGGACCTGAAAGAATTAATAGAAAAGAAATACCGAAAGGATCCCGTATTTTGATCCCTAGCCAAAGCCAGGTGGGTTATCTGCTCGCTGTTTCTGCCTTCCCCTAACGAGGGGGCCTGACATTCGCAGCGTAGACTCGAAATCCCTTAAAAAAAGTGTAGGTTCAAAATAAAGGATGCCTTTCGATATATAGTATAACCAATGTACGAAAACTTTACAACAACTTCGCGAATAAATATTTCACAATAGCTGGCAGTTTTCCCAGTATTCATCATCATTTGGAAGAATATGTTAAAACGGTCAAACCTTTTCGATTGGGTGACGGAGCACCGTTTTCATTTTGTCCGGCGCGGTTTTTCTTGGATCCGATAAATAGATCTCATGGTGTTTTCGCACAGAGCCGACAGCGTCTTTGTATCCGTTTTCAGCCAGAAAAGCATGAATCTGCCTCAGACTTTCCGGCTCATCGGCGAACGGGCCCAGATGCATCATTTGGGCGCAAAGGCCTTCCGTAAAGGAGCAAAGGTTTGCCTTTGAAAAATCGAGCAGCGGATTTTTTGCGACCGCTTTATTCACCGCTTGTTTAAAAATTTCTTCGGTTACAAATTCCGGCTGGCGAATCATTGAGGTCCACAGCCAGTCTTTTCGCTCGTACATCTCAAACGGGCCTTCCGTCCACCAAAGCCCTTCAAGCGGAGGAACCACATAGTCGAAATAGCCGTCCGGGCGGTCTTTGCTCATTTTAACCGTGTAGCTCAGCGTGTATAAGATCTGCACGGCATTTTGATAGTCGGCTTCGTTTGGGTCGCCGCTGCCGTCAACCATGATAAAATTCATTTGCGGAATATCGATGATCATCGGTTTCGCTTTCGGCATATAAAGATCTTTGTAGGCCTTTTTGTAATCCATCTTTTCCATATTTTTTACCTCGTATCTTTTTATTATTGTTGATTGTGTTTTTCGGCGTCGTCCGCCATTTAATTGAATTCATTTTACCTGCAGAAGCAATCGTTGTAACTTTAGGAAAGATCAAAAATCCATAGTTATGATATCAATTTGTGCTATCCGCCTTATCTGCCGCAGGAATGTTCTCAATTCAACTTCTCGATAAGTCTCCGACCGCTCGTTATAAATTCGCTCCGGCATTCAAGCAGGAACAATGCGACTTTTAATTTCGCAGAATACTATAGCGCCTTTTTTGCTATGCACCGTAAGATGCTGCAAGCCTATTGCGCTGCATTCGCTTTGCTATGGTAAAAGCTGCCTATAAGATTCTTGTTTGATTATTATAAAGTATACCGCAATGGTAGAGTCAAGCTTAGTTTATACTGCTATCATATCAAATTTTTAATGAATGCAAACCATTTATGTAAATTTCTGTTTTCGCTAAGAATCAATTGACTATTTATTCATGATAGCGTATAATTATACATCAATACGATATCAAAGCGAGGGTTTATCAATGAAACAAAAAATAGTGTTGGCTTATTCCGGCGGTCTCGACACAAGCACGATCGTGCCGTGGCTTAAAAACAATTATGAATGCGAAGTCCACGCGGTTTGCGTCAACGTAGGTCAGGTGACCAACGGGGAAACCGAAGATTTAAAAGAGAGAGCCATCCGTTACGGAGCCGATTCCATTACCATCGTCGATGCGACGGATGAGCTTGTGAATGAATATATATACCCCATGCTCAAATGCGGCGCGGTTTATGAAGGTAAATACCTGCTGGGCACTTCCATCGCAAGGCCTCTGATCGCAAAGAAGCTGGTCGATAAGGCCAAGGAGATCAACGCGGACGCCATCTGTCACGGAGCCACTGGAAAAGGCAACGACCA
>DAITPG010000030.1:0-820 GCA_036833715.1 Eubacteriaceae bacterium
CGTTTTCGGAAATGATTTTATTCCAATCAATCTCCGTAAGCGCCATATGCTTGACTACGCTGCCCAGCAAAATGATATTCATGACTTTGATGTTGCCCAGGCCTTCCGCCATTCGGGACGCGTCGATCACAGCCGTATTTGCCTTTTCTCTAAGGCGGCCGATCACATCGGCAGGGTATTTAGCCGCGCCGCTGAGCACGCTCATCGGTTCGATCTGAAAATCGTTGACGACCACAGTACCTTCGGGTTTTAAAAATTCAAGACTTCGCAGGGCCTCCAGTTTTTCAAAGCCGATCAGAAGATCAGCGCCGCCGATCTCAATTACCGGGCTGTTGACCTTATCACCATAACGCACCTGAGAGGAAACGCTGCCTCCCCTTTGGCTCATGCCATGGATTTCGCTCATTTTCACGTCGTATCCGGCTTCCATGAGGCCAAGTGTCAGCAGTTTGCTGGCAAGAATGGTGCCCTGGCCGCCGACGCCGACCATTAAAATACTTTTGCTCATGCTTTAGCCTCCTTCAAAATGGCATTTTTGGGACAGATCTGCGAACATACGCCGCATCCTACGCAGGCGTTCGGATCAATAAATGCCTTTTTAGATTTATCATTAAACGATATCGCAGGGCAGCCCGATTTTAAACAATTTTTGCAGCCGATGCATTTATCAGCGTCTACACCATATTTTTCGGCAAATAATTGATTGAATTCTTTCTTATCCTGCTCGGAAAATTTCTTTAATACGCAGGGATAACGGGTAATGATCACGCTGGGTTCGTCGAGCGCCATTGCCCAATCCATCGCGCCGTCGACATCTGCC
>DAITPG010000030.1:830-1307 GCA_036833715.1 Eubacteriaceae bacterium
ATCAACGGTTTTTATATGCTTGATGCCGAGCGCCTGTACGATTTGAGGGATATCCATAATGATTGCCGGATCATTCTGAGCTGTATAGCCGGTGCCCGGATTCTGCTGATGGCCTGTCATGCCGGTTATACGGTTATCCAAAATAACGGTTATCACTTTAGAATTATTGTAGGCTACATTCATCAGGCTGTTGATGCCCGTATGGAAAAAGGTCGAATCGCCGATAATCGCGACCGCGCGCATTGCGCCGTCGTTTTTCATATCAAAAACCTTCTGCGCGCCGTGGGCGGCGGAAATGCTTGCTCCCATACAAATCACGGTATCCATGGCTTGATACGGAGGAGCGAAGCCCAGGGTATAACAGCCGATATCTCCGGACAAAAATAGCTTGTTGCGGCGTTTGCCCAGCGTATAGAACAAACCTCTGTGAGGACATCCCGCGCAAAGCACAGGAGGCCGGGGGGGCAGTGTACGCTC